>JAKAWF010000226.1 GCA_021817025.1 bacterium | reverse complement strand
AGAGATCGATCGCCTGAGCCGGACAGCCGAGCAGTTGCTGTTGCTGGCTCGGGCCGACGCCGGGTCGCTGGTCACGCGAAAGCTGGCCATTGATGCCGGAGACTTCGTCGAGGAGGTCGTCGGCCGATGGCAACTTGCCGCCAAGCAGCACGGCATCCAGATGCTGACGGACGTGCGCTCAGAGGATACGGTCGAGGGCGATCCCGATCTGCTCCGCCGGTGTCTCGACAATCTCATCGACAACGCCGTGCGCCACACCCCGCCCGGCGGGCACATCATTGTGTTGACGGATGTGGAGGGGCCGTGGTGGACCCTCACCGTCGATGACACCGGCCCCGGGGTCGATCCCGCCATCAAGCCCCGCCTCTTCCAACGGTTCACACGGGCCGACCCGGCTCGCGGCCCAGAGGGCGCCGGTGCCGGCCTGGGCCTCTCCTTGTGCCAGGCAATCGCAGTCGCTCATGGCGGCGGAGTCACCCTCGCGACCTCCGTGCGGGGTGCCCGGCTCGTGGTGCGACTGCCGGTCGGGCCAGGAAACGCTGCCGCCTGAGACCCCCTGACATCCGTCGATTGCGGGCGCGCCCGGGCCGTGGCGATCCAAGGGCACTCGGAGTGCCGTCCCGTTTCATCCGAGGTTCACGTTCGCTGGCTAGCCTGCACTCAAGGGCCCGGAGCAAGGGTCCACGATTACAGGAGGTCTGCTACATGACCCTAGGAAAGAGACTGTTGACGTCCCTCAGCACGGTGGCCGTGGCTGGCGGACTCGCGGCCTTCGTCGGCGGCGCCGCTTCGGTGACCGCGGCGACACCGAACCCGACGGCGACGAGCACCGGAACCAGCACGACCGTCGGCGCGGACCTGCAGAGCGGCCTGGATGTCCAGAGCGGCCCGAACGTCCAGAGTGGACTGAATGTCCAGCAAGGCGGACCCGACGTGACGACACCGGGCGGCGCGCACGCAGAGACATCCTCCGCTGGCGCCTGACGCAGGTGCCGGCCGTGGGAGGATGGCCTCGGCCATCCTCCCACCTTCTCCAGCCCACTTGGGGCGTGGTCGGGCCGGGATCCATTCCGGCTCAGCCCTGGCAGATCGGAATCAAGGGGAGGAGGCTCTGATCGCCCGAGCCCAGCAGGACCCGGAATGCTTCGGCCAGCTCTATGACCACTACTTCCCCATGATTTATCGCTACGTCGCCTCAAGGGTCCGCACCCAGGAGCTGGCCGAGGATGTCACCAGCGAGGTCTTCTTCAAGGCCTTGCGTGCGATCGGACGCTACCGCCACACGGGCCGCCCCTTCTCAGCCTGGCTCTACCGGATCGCGATCAACGCGATCACTGACCACTATCGATCCCGGAGATCGGCTGAGGACAGCCTCGATGGCATGCCCGAACTGGTCGACGCCTCCCCCGCCGTCGAGGACGAGGTGGCTCATCGGCTGGGCGCCCAGGACATCTGGAGTCTCATCGAGTCGTTGCCGAAGCAGCAGCGGATCGCGATGACGTTGAAGTACGGGGAGGACATGAAGCTGGCCCAGATCGGAGACGTCATGGGCAAGACCGAGGGGGCGGTCAAACTGCTCATCTTCCGGGGCACCGCCAGCATGCGCAGGCTCCTCCAAGCGCAACCGGAACAAACCTCGGAAGGCTCGCGGCGTGGCTAGTCACCAGATGGTTGCCAGCGGACTGCCAGGCTCGGAACCACTGAGCGGCCTCGACGGAGCGATCGCTTGCTCCATGCTCCGCGCCCGACCTCCCCGGACTCGGCGGGGACGCCGTGGGCGGCCACTCCTGGCGTCAGCGGGGCCCCCTAGGAGCGGCAGTGTCAGCGAGATGACGCCGCCGCGGCAGGAGGCACCCGGACCCGGCAAGGCGGCCATCTGCAGATGAGGTGCTCCCCTCTTCCCACGGCCAGCCAGGAGCGGCAGTCGGACAAGCGCTCGGGTGCACCCCACGCACCCGGCCAACCGTCGGAGCGGCCAACCGGGAGGGCACCAACCCCCGCTTCGAGCCGCGGCCGACGACCACCCTGGTTGATCCTCGCCGCAGTGGTCCCAGCCGGGCTCAGTCTCGGGGTGAGCCTCAGCATCCTGGTCGCGATGCTGACGGTCCCAGAGGCTGCCCGGGGCGTCGACTTTCACGTCTTCTACGCGGCAGGCTGGGCCGTGCGCCATGGGCTCGATCCCTACCGGGCGAGCGCTCTGGCCCACGCCTCGATCCAGTCCGCCCGCACCACCTCTGGGCAGCCGCTGGGCGCGTTTCCTTATCTGCCGTGGGTGGGATGGGCCATGGCGCCCTGGAGCCTGCTTCCGTACCCCGCCTCCCTGGTCCTGTGGCAGGTGCTGAGTGGGACGCTGGTCTTGGCGTCTGCCGGGGTTTGGGCCCGCAGCCTCGGATGGCACAGAGCCTGGCCCCTCGGCATCCTGGCGTCGGTGTCGACGGTGGCCTTCCTCGGCTACCAGGTCGGGCAGTTCGACGCCGTGGCGCTCACCCTGGTGGTGGGCACCAGTACCGCGGTCGGCCGCGGCCGATGGCTCTTGGCGGGGCTGGCGTCAGCCGCGGTGGTGCTGCTCAAACCGCAGGTCACCCTGCCCCTGGTGCCTCTCCTGTGGGTCGTCGTGGTCAGGGAGCGCGCTCCCTTGCGGTCCGTTCTCACCGGTCAGGCGGTTGCGTTGGCGGTTCTGGTCGGCCTTCCGATGTTCTTGCAGCCGCGGCGGACGGGGGCCTGGATCCACCTCGTGATGGACTTCTCACACAGCATCGGCCAGGGTCAATTCACGCCCGTAGGACTGTCCGGGCTAATTAAGGTTGCTCCTTCCTCATGGCACCTCAGCAGCGGCTTGACCAGCCCGACCACCATTGGCCTGGTGGCAGGCGGACTGGCGGCGATGGTCTTCGTGGTCTGGGCGCCGATGCCGGGCCGAGACGGCGGTCGGTCGCGGACCACACGGGCAGGGTGGGGTCTGCTCCTTCCCCTTGGGATCTGGATGCTGGTCACTCCCTACGTCCACAGCTATGACATCCTGATCCTGCTTCCTCTGTTCGTCCTCACCCTGGGTCCTGGTGCGGTCGAACTGCTGCGACCGCTGCCGTGGGTGATCATGGGATCGCTGCTGCTGCTCCCCGTGGTCTTCCCGCACATCCCCGAAAGCATTCGGACTGCGGGTCCCCTCACGAGTCTGGCCGTGCTGGCCCTGGTGCTATTCGCGGTCGGGCGGCGACCCCGGACGCAAGAGGTCGAGGTCCGCCAGCTCGCCGCCTCACGGCCGGCCGGGCAGGGTTAGGAGCCCAACTCGCGGAGGTGCGGCGGTAGGGACGGGTGGCGGTGAAGACCAGCCGGTAGCTGACTCCGGGCGCGACCTTGAAGGTGGTGCCGGTTCCGCTCCGGTGCAGGTGGGGGCGCCGGCCCTGAAGGGTCTGGATCGAGGCCAGGGTCGCGCCGGCACAGTTGGGCACCGTCACCCGGGTCGCGGTCGCACTGACCACGGTGGCGCTGGCACAGCCCATGTCGTCGTAGTGGTAGATCACCAGGGCCTGGGAGTTGGCCAATGTTCGGGCGGTCACCCTGCTCCCAACCAGATAGGTCCAGCCTCCACCAGGGAGCAGGTCAGCCCGCCCCTGACCACGCTGCTGGCCGACTGCCAGCAGGCGGCCGAGTGCCCGTGCCAGGCTGCGGCTGATGGGCTGGCCGCCGGCCCAGTGGGTGGAGTAGTAGATCGCGGGCACCCCGAACACCGCGCTCTCCACGATGTGGGCAACCGCTTGGGCCCCGGTCAGCTCCCACCCGTCCCCGTCGATCTGGCTGAGAGGGTCGACAGCGCTCACGATGGCCGCCCGGTAGCTCCAAGTGGAGGCCTGGTGGGCGTCGTAGAGGCGCAGGGTGTCCTGGGTGCCTCCGAACTGGGGCGCGATCGCGCTGCCGTCGATGACGGCCCCGGGGTCGGCCTTCCAGGCAGCGCTGGAGAGCATGGTCATGTATCGCAGCAGCAGTGAGGCGCCAACACCGAGCTGGGGCCGGGCCAGCTTCTCCTGAGAGGGAGGGGGCACCAAGAAGCCCCAGTCCAGCTTCAGGCCGTCGGCGCCCAGATCTCCTGGGCCGGTGCCCAGGAGCTGGGTCATCTGCCCTGAGATCTTGGCCTGGAACCCAGGCGCGGTGGGATCGACTGGAAGCGGTTGTCCGGGCGCCGCCTGATCCTTCCAGAGCGGCCACCAGAGCATCACCCGCACGCCCTGGGAGTGCAGTTGCTGGATCAGCCGTCGCATCCCGGCCACGCCGCCGAATCTGGCGCTGGGGGTGGTGTGGCCCAGCCGGGCCTGCCACTGGGCGTCGATGACCAGCGTGAACGCGTGGACGCCGAACTGCTGCCGCCAGCTGGCGACGAAGGCGCGCACCCAGCTGGCGGTGAACTTGGGCGAATTGCGGCTGGCCGCGCTCACCAACTGCTGGCCCCAGGTGTCCACCATGGGTTGCGCCCACCAGGCGGGCCGCGTGCCAGGAGGGGCCGCCACCGGCGCTTCGCCCAGTTGGGAGAGGGCGCCATGGTAGGCCGTCAGCCCCAGGGAGGCATTGGTCGCCAGGGTGACCACGAACGATGGGAATCCCACCCATACGCCACGTCCCGACCGGCCCGGCACGCCGGCCGGGGGAGTCACCCGTCCACCGGCACCCAGATCGCGGATCCCGGCCAGCAGGCTGAGCGGGTAGTTGACGCTGACGCCGCCGCTTCTGGTGAGCGAGAGCGCGGTGGCGTTAGGTACCTGCACCAGGCCGATGCCGACCCATCCAGGGCCGATGTGGAACTGCAGGTCGAAGGGGGGCGGCGCGAACGGTGTGGTCGGCAGCGGGCGGTGGACTCCAAGATAGGCAGTTGGGGTCGGGAATAGCGAGGCGCTGACGGGGTCAGGGCTGAAGGCCTGGTGGAGAAAGCGGATGGGAAGAGCGCGGAGTCCGTTGCTGAAAAAGGTGGCTCCGGCGGTGGGGTCCTTTCCGAGCCGGCCACTGAAGTTCACGGTGAAGAAGTTGGGACTGGCCAGTAGGCGGGCCTTCTCCAGCAGCTTCCCGCTCCGGTCGAAGGCATAGAGGCTCAGCTCGGAGCGGTAAGTGGTGGCCACGAAGTAGGCGCCGACCGGCAGCCGGGTGCGCCCGACCAGGGCCGTGAGGGGAAGCGAGAAGCTGCCCACCCCGGACTGGACTGTGAGGAATCCGGTGCGGCGAGACAGTTGCAGGCTGTAGCCGCTCTCCCGCAGCGCCAAGGGGTCGGAGTTGGACTCCCCGGTTGGCCAGGACCAGCTGGTGCCCACCGCCTCGGTGACGAGATTGCTGTACTCCGAGCCCGGCACCGCGGGCTGCGGGCTCGACCGCGCCACGGCCAGCTCGCTGCCGGCCGCCACCGCCAGCACCAGGACGGTGGCCATCCCCATCCTGACCCATCGGGCTCGCTCCAGGCGCGCTACCCCAGGGGCGGAGGGGCGATCTGGATTCGGCGGCGTCATCTTGCGAGCCGTCGTTTCAGCGGGCATTTCGCCAGGCCCCGCCGACCAGTTCGCTCTCGCCCGAGTGGACGTGGGGCCGGCCCAGATTGCGCGGCGCTCATTGGTGCCACCGGGCACCCCCGCCGCGGTCAGACCGTGTCTGCGCGGCACCAGCGTCGAGCTGGCCCCTCGGCGACGATCCGTGCCCTCGCAGCCGGCCCGGGGCAATCGGGATCGGCGAGGGCACCGCCACTCCGGGGTGCCGGCGCCAGCGACCGGACGAGCTGGCGGCCATCAGCTGAGCGCGCCGTACCCTTCCTCCGCCAGAGCCGCCTCGGCGACCGCCACCTCGTCCCAGGGAACACCGCCGCTGGACAGGTACATCTGACGCTGGCCCCCCTTGCCGGCCAGGAGCACAGTGTCTCCAGGACCAGCCGCGGCGACTGCCTCACGGACCGCCTCCGCCCGGTCAAGGACGACTTGGAATTCCGCCCCACCGTGCCATCCCTCGGCCTCCATGCCGGCTGAGATCTCCCTGGCGATCGCAGCGGGACTCTCGTGGCGGGGGTCGTCGGTGGTGAGGATCGCAC
>JAKAWF010000225.1 GCA_021817025.1 bacterium | reverse complement strand
CCAGCAGTTGTCCCCAGTTCCCCCAACCTCCCCGTCCTTCCCCTCGAGCTCCCCATCCCCACTGCTACTACGGTGTCATTCCTTCCTGACTCAACGATCGCTGGAAAGTCCGCATCATCTTGGGTGGGGATGCCCCGAGTCTGCCTCAGGGCGGCCCAGACGCGGGACACCACCCGGTGTTGAGCGCCACACATACTTGTCGAGGCTCAGGGCCCGCTTGCCGCGGCCCGACACCCACTGGCCCCTGGCCACCTACGCTGCGGGGTTGGCCATTTCCCGCAGGGAACACCGTCCA
The DNA here is from genome assembly GCA_021817025.1 of bacterium. Next base: position 5,765 of record JAKAWF010000225.1, on the reverse strand, counting down.
AGCCCGATCGGCACGCAGCTCAGGGCTCAGCGCGCATCGGCCGGGCGGCCCCTGGGTGGGGAACCGGCACGACTTCGATGCCCTCGATGCCGTGGAAGTCGGCGGGGTTGCAGGTGTACAGGGGGATGTCACTTGCGATTGCGACCGCCGCGACCATGGCGTCGTAGGCTCGGGCTGCCGGCTTGCGACCGGCGCGCCTCAGGGACGCCGCCACCTGGCCGAACGCACGCGCCGCCGCTGCGTCGAACGGGAGCGCCTCGAAGTCGTTCTCCGCTTGTTGGAGGTGAGCCTGCCGGGCCGAGCGCTCCGCGTCGGTGTGAGCGACCAGCGGCCCCACCGAGAGTTCGGCGAGTGTGACTGCGGAGATGAGCGGCTCGGCCGGGAGCTGAGCTGGGTCGGCGAGACGGCTCAGCAGGATGACCGTATTGGTGTCGAGCGGCCCCCGCCCGCTGCCACCGTCTGGGCTCACAGCCCGGGCGACAAGACCTGATCGAGGTCGGCGCGAAGGGCCTTCGGATCTACCGGGGGCAGCCGCCGCCACCGCTCCAGGAGGACCGCTGCCTTGAGCGCTGGGGAGCCCAGCGGCCTCAGCTCAGCCACGGGACGTCCGGCGCGGGTGACCATGACGCGCTCACCCGCCGCGACTCGGTCCACCACTGCGCCGCCATGGTTGCGCAACTCTCGAATGGTGACGGCTGACATGGTGGTCATGGTATCGCGCGCGAGACATTGGAGCTGTCACCGCGCCATCGCTGGTCGCCACTCCTGCGCCTGTCAGCTCTCCCAGGTATGGGCGCCTCCCCAACGCCAGGGGTGTGCTCCCCGTGGGCCAATGCCAGCAACTTGGGGTGGAGCGGGCACGGATGATCTCCAGCGCGGTGAGGGCGGACCTTTGCCGCCGTCTTGCCCGGGCCCCGGTCCCGCCCCTGGGTTGGAGGTCGACGGGCAAGGTTCATTTCCCCCTCCCCTCGACGGCCACGCGTTCCTCGCGGGGAGTTTCGAGAGGCGACCCTGGGCGGAACGGCCATCGACCCCGGCACGGCTCCAAGTCGCTTTGGCGACATCAGTACCATGCCGCCGTGAGTGACGGTCGCCGCCAGACCGAGGACGCCCGCCAGCCCCGGTCACGGGGCCCTCTGCCCTCGGGAGACAGCTGCCGTCCCAGGGCGACTTCTCGATCACCGTCGGGGAGCTCCCGCACCTCGCACCGAGGCTCTGGTCACCGCCCAGACCGGCACCAGCCCGGCTTGCGCGGCACGGCAGGAGTTCGCCGACGAGCCGCACCCGCCCGGACAACCCCGGATCTGGCGGGAGCTGTCCACCAGATGGACGCTGGACCCTCAGGCCGCCGGCAACCAAAGACCTGGGCGCATGAGCTGCGAGGAATTTGCCTGAGTGGGGATGTTGGGCACCCTGGAGCGCGGTTCTCGGGTCAGCTGCTTGGTGGAGGGCCACGCCGGGGATCATTAGATAATGATACTGTTATCATGCGTTGGTGGAGTGGTCAGCGGAGTTCCATCCTGCCTTTGGCACCTGGGCAGGCAGGCTCGCTGTCGAAGACCAGGAATCACCACTTGCCGCCATCCGAGTCCTCGAACGACTCGGGCCGACGCTGGGAAGACCCTTGGTGGATACGGTGAGGACAAGCCGCCACAAGAACATGAAGGAACTCCGACCCCCGTCCAGCGGAAGCAGCGAAGTCCGGGTGTTGTTCGCTTTTGACCGGTCTCGTCGAGCGATCCTCTTGGTGGGCGGGGACAAGAGCGAGGACTGGAAGGGATGGTACGAGGTGAACGTCCCCATAGCCGACCGGCGCTACGACGATCACCTCGCCAGCCTTCCCAGCCTGGCTGGAAGGGCGGAGGAAGTGGGCAGGAAGAACAGGAAGAAAAGGGGGCGACGGTGAACCGGCAGGACTTTGAGAAGACGGTGCTCGCTCGGCCGGGCGCTACCGAGCGCGTCGCAGCGATCGAGAAGCAACTCTTGGTCTCTCATGCGCTGAGCGATCTCCGGCGGAGCCTGAAGGTGTCTCAGCGCGAACTCGCGGGCCGGCTCGGCGTGAGCCAGCCCCGCATCGCCGCCATCGAGTGTTCCGAGGACATCACCATCGGCACGCTGGCGCGCTACGCGACCGCGCTGGGCGCCCATGTCGAGGTCCGCGTCACCGCGGACGACCAACGGCATTTCGAGGTGTTGGCATAGACGCGGACGGCGAAGGTGGCAGCTGTTAGCGCTCGCGTTGTTTGACCATCGATGGGCGGCTCACCACGGCGGGATCACGACCACCTTGAGGTCCTGGCAGAGTGCGGCCAGCCACTCGAAGCCGTCCCGGGGTGGCAAACGACCGTCCGAGCGTGGGGTCGACGGACAGCTCGCGGGACTTAACCCGGTCGCCGAAGAGCACTACGGTCTTCTGGCTGTTCCCCTGGCGGCCGATCCACATGATGCCGTCGAGGTCGGTGTCCTCGTGGATCGCCTCAGCCCACCGCACCGTGCGGATGGGGTGGGCAGCGGTGGCATCGGTGAGATTGCTGGACCTGGTGCCGAGGCGGCGCGGGCCGCCGCCATGGAGCTGGGCTAGCCGAAGCCCACACCGGGGCAAGACCCGCGACACCACCCGACCCCGGTAGCGCTCGGGAACCAGCCGACCGCCAACGGCCGGTAGGTCGTGGAGCAGAGTCTCGGCCACCGCCGCCTCCTCGCCCTCCGCCCCGTAGAGCACGGGGACGATCGGCTCAGCGAAGAACGCGAAGCGGGTGAGCGGGCGGGGGCCCGGGCTGAAGCTAATTGCCCGCCAGTCAGGCCCATGTACCCGGCGGATCGCCCGTCCCGCCGCCCACTCCTCTTATCAGTGGGTCGATCGGACGTGGCGGGTCTCCGACGAGCCGCCGGGGTGGGCTCACAGGCGAGCGACGGCGTTGGCGGCCTCCTCGGCGACCAACCTGGGATCCCTGGGCAGAACGACTGCCGGCTCCTCGTCGTCGAGATAGCCGTGGGGGGCGGTGAACCACAGCGCCACCGACTCCGCCGACCATCCCGCTTCTCGGAACACCGAGAGCACCTTCTCGATCCCCCGCCGAGGCCTAAGCTGCTCGTCGAACTGGAAATCTGGGAACACCAGCCGCCTGCCCCGGCGAACCCCGAGGAGGCGCCCTGCCCGGCGCAAGGCGGAAGCGTACTCGCTGCGGTTGTGCGGGAGCCGCTGCCCGCCGTGTTGGCCAGTTCGGGAGCGCTCAGCAGCCCGTAGCGGGTCTCGAGATCCCTCCAGCGGACTCGCGCTCGTGAATGGTGACCAACGTCGCCGGCCCGGGCAGTTTGGCGCCGGCCTGTAGCGTGGTCCCAGTTTCGCCGCAGTCTCGGCGGGGGCGAAGAGTTCTCTTACCAGCGCCTCTGCCAGGGTGGGCGACATGCTCTTGGGCAGCTCCACCAGGAGCGCTTCCGCGTGGCCGCCACCATGGTGACGCTGGGCGAGGGCGGCCCGATCCTCAGCGTCGAGCAGACGGACCTGCGCCATCCTTCGCCCCTTTCCATGATCCAACTGAACTTGGATCACCGTATCAGGAAGATCAGCGGTTGTCGAAGGAGCGCATCGCCTCAGCGAGAATCACACTCAGCGCGGGCGTTCCCTCACCAGTGGAATGGGGCTTACCCGCGAGTCCCGAGGCAGCGTCTCGTGATCGAGCGCCGATCCGACTCCGGGGCGAGGATCCGCCCGGACGATCCCCGGGTGCCGGCCAACCGCTTGGGGGGAATGCCCATTGCCACAGAGCCCCGAGGCGCATGGCGAGGCAGAGGCCGGGGACATCGGGTTGAGACCCGCCCGGGACGGCACGGCTGAGGTGGCTCGCTCAGTGGGCACCCCGGTGCCTGCCGAGAGGCTCAGTCTTGACGACTTCCAGCCGTGGGAAGTCCTGGTCGAGGTGTGATCGGAGCCGGCTGCGCGGCGGTCATCGTGGAGAACCGCTCCGCTGGAACAGCTGGACGGCAGGCCCCGCCCGCTCGGCCCGGGAGCGCCCGATCGGCAGATCCAGTCCGGGGGCGGTACGCCGCATGCCCTCTGGGAAAGCGGTGATCCGCGGGCGTCCCCACCGGGTCAATTCCCTTGGGGTCGGGAGCAGCCGGGGAGCGCCACCCCGGCTGCCCTCAACTCCCGAGGTTCACGCTGGGCTGAAGTACCCGAACGCGTCGACTACGAGGTTGGCGCTGCCCGCGTGGTTGTAGACGCTGATCGAGCCCGAGCCGCTCAGGGTCGCGACCGTCAGGTTCGGCACCACCTGACCGGCCATCCAGTTCACATCCGAGGTGAAGGGCCGAACGCCGCCCGGGTAGACCGTGAAGAAACTGGCGGCGGTGGTGTCGACGGCGGTGACGTTGAGCACCACCGCGGTGGCGGAGGTGGGGACGCCGGCCGTACCTGTCACCTGGACGTTGATGGTGCTGCCCGCTCCCAGGGTTGATCCCGCGTTCGGGTAGCCGCTGTTCGCCCTGGTGTCCGTGATGCGGGTCGGGGTGACCGCGGTGTAGTAGCTGGCGTTGCTGGGCAGGGTGCCCGTGCCGTTGGTGAAGTATCCGGAGACGTCGACGATCACGTCAGCGCTGCCGGCGTGGTTGAACACGGTGATCTGCCCGGAGGAACTGAGAGGAGCCAGGACCCGGTTGGACACGGTGCCGCCGGCCGGCCAGTTCAGGTTCGAGGCGTTCGGCCGGGTGGTGCCCTGGGGGTAGACGGTGGCGAAGCTGGCGGCGGTGGTGTCAGTCACGGTGACATTCAGGATCGCACCGCTGGCGCCGGCGGGGACACCGCCCACTCCGGCCACCTGGACGTTCGTGCTTCCGCCCGCACCCACGGTTGTGCCGCTATCGATCCGCACCGGGGTCAGGGGCACGTAGGCGCCGGCCGTGCTGCTGGTGGACTGCGGGGCGAAGTAACCCTCGAGGTCCACCACCACATCGGTCTTGCCGGTGTGGTTGTAGATCGTCACCTGGCCGTTGGCTCCCACCGGGACGATGACCCCGTTGGGGACCGTCTCACCCGTGATCCAGTTCAGGTTGGAGACCAATGGCCGCAACCCCCCGGCGGGATAGACCGACAGGTAGCTGGAGTCGGTGGTGTTGGTGACGGTGACGTTCAACGCGACAGCGGTGGCGTCCGAGGGGACGCTGCCTCCGGTCACGGTGAGATTCAGACTGCTGTTGGGGCCCAAGGTCTGCCCGCTGAGCCTCGTGTCGAGGAGGCGTGTGGGCACCAGGGCGGTGTACCCACTGCTAGAAGTCGTCGGTGTGGGGGTTGGAGTCGGGGAAGGAGGCGGTGGGCAAGCAGGCGCATATCCGTATCCCGGGCCCGATCCGTACCCGTAGCCGTAGCCGGACCCGCAGGTCGCGCTGAGGGGAACTGCGGGCTCGGCCACGGCCCACACCCCGGCGCCCAGCACCGCGAGGGCCGCGATCAAGGTCAAGGGGCGCTGCGCCAGACGTCTCAAGGCAGAAGCAATCCTAGACACTTACGCCCTCTCCCAATGAACCTGGACGGCACTCAGGGACCCATGACGCACAGACTCCAAGTCGTGAGGTTAGCACACAGGCATGCTAGCCGCATCGGGCGCTCCAGATCAAGTGCGTCACGAAGTCGGAACGGTCCGTCACGGTTTGCCCGGGGCTCACCCGCACAGGTCCCTGTCAAAGTCCGGGGCCGGGTGGGGGCCGGAGAGGAGTGAAGTGGTAATCGGGAGACTGAGGGCCAGCCACGGAGGGGGGTGGGGAGGGGC
>JAKAWF010000006.1 GCA_021817025.1 bacterium | reverse complement strand
GGGCTGAAGCGCAGCTGCGAGGAGGCATCCTGCTGCATGGTGCTGGTGGTGTAGGGCTGCGATGGGTTGCGACGGACCCGGCGACGCTCCACCGAGGAGACCTGGAAATCGGCGCCCTCCAGCTCCGCCAGCACCTGCTTGGTAGCCGCCTCGTCTTTGAGCCCGCTGCGGTCGTCCTCGTCCTCCGCAGGCGCCTTGGCGCCACGGCGACGCTTGGGAGCCTCTCCCTTTCCCTGGTATCGCGCGGTGAACTGAGCCTGAGCGCGGGTGGCCAGCACCGCGTCCAGGCTCCAGCTCTCCTTGGGCACGAAGCTGTCGATCTCGTCCTCGCGATCGCACACCAGCCGCAGCGCGACCGATTGCACCCGGCCCGCGGAGAGCCCCTTGCGGATCTTCCGCCAAAGCAGCGGGCTCAGCTTGTAGCCGAGCAGACGGTCGATGGCGCGCCGCGCCTGGTAGGCGTCGACCAGGTTGCGGTCGATGGGACGAGGCTGCTGCAACGCGGCCTCCACCGCCGGCTGGGTGACCTCGCGGAAGACGATCCGCTCCGGGTCCCGCAACTTCAACTGATTGGCGATGTGCCAGGCGATCGCCTCCCCTTCCCGGTCGGGGTCGGCCGCCAACAGCACCCGGCTGGACTTCTTGGCCGCCGTCTTGAGCTCGGCGAGCTGCTTCTCCTTGCCCTTGATCACGGTGTAGTCAGGGGCGAAGTCCTGGTCGACGTCGATGCCGAGCTTGGATCTGGGCAGGTCCACGACGTGGCCCATCGAGGCCTTCACCTCATAGCCGCCGCCCAGGAACTTGGTGAGCGTCCTGGCCTTGCTGGGGGATTCGACGATGATCAGGGTCCGGGCGGGCATCGGTTTGGAAAGCGCTCCTTGAGGTCGATGGCAGTGAAGCCTGGCGATTCTACCAACAGCCTTCCCGCACCTCTCCAATCTCAATCTGGGCGCGGCACCCGTCAGGGCCTGGCTACACTGGCCCTGTCCAGCACTTCCGTGGAGGCACGCACAACCATTGCCGAGCCAGGTTTCCGACAAGTACGACTCCGGTGTGATCACCGAGCGACGCGACTTCTCCGCCGAACTGTGGGCGATCAGGGTTCGGCCCGAGACTCCGTTCGTCTTCCGACCCGGCCAGTACGCCACCCTGGGCGTCGACCTCGGCGGCAAGGTTCTGGAGCGGCCGTACTCGATCGTCTCCGCGCCCGAGGAGGGCGAGCTCGAGTTCTTCATCGAGATGATCCCCGGCGGGGCTCTGACGCCCCACCTGCAGCGGCTGGATGGTGGCGATCGGGTGCTGATGCGAAAGCGCCCCAAGGGCCTGTTCCTCCGCCACGGGCTGGAGCCTGATCGAGTCCACCTGTTCTTGGCCACCGTCACCGGCGTCGCACCCTTCGCCAGCGCCCTGCGCCAGCTCGCGCTCCGCCCGCACGGCGCGCCCCCACCTCCCAGGATCCTGCTGTTGCAGGGAGCGAGCCGCTCCCACGAACTCGGATACCGGCAGGAGATGGTGGATCTCGAATCTCGGTTGCCAGGCTTTCAGTACGTACCCACCATCAGCCGACCCTGGGACGAGCCGGAATGGCAGGGGGAGAGGGGGCGGGCCGAGGACGTGCTCAGAAAGTACGCGGACCGGTTCGGCATCGCGCCCGATCAGGGCCTGGTCTATCTCTGCGGCCACCCGGGCATGATCTCCACCGCCAGGGCGGTGATGCGACGCCGCGGCCTCGCCGACGGCGAGATCCTGGAGGAGCAGTACTGGCCCGAGGGCAAGGCCCCAACCGGGGTGGAATGAGCGGCCGCCGCCAGTCCACGGGCTGAACTGTCCCCGCTGGGACAGTCCCCCTCAGTGCTTGAGCTTGGCTGCCGCGAGCGGCGAGATCTGCTCGAAGGTCCCTCGCAGCGACTTCACCCAGCGGTGGCCGGGATGGCGCCACGCCAGCGGCTCGCCACCGCTGAGGGACCTCACCCCGTCCAGGCCGGCGTGGGGCACCGTGAGCACCGGCTGCTCCAATACCTTGGCCGCCCGGTCGGCGTCAACTTGGTGGTAGGGAAGCACACAGTTGAGGAGGACTGAGATGCGCTTGCGGGGAATCCTCAATTGGTCGCAGATCCGCAGCCAGGCCAGCAGCGCGTAGACGCCCGGGTTGTCGGGAGTCCCCACCACCACCATGTGATCGGAGCTCTCCAGCATGTCGATCCCGCCGTTGTCGAGGCGGCCCCCCTGGTCAACGACCACCAGCTCCGCCGCATGGGTGAGGCGCATGATCATGGCCCCCACGGCCGCCGGGGCGACGGAATCCGCGAGCTCGGGCCGGGAAGGCGCCGGCAGCACGGAAACACCACTGGGGTGCCGCGGCAAGCGGTCGAATATCTCCTCGTCAGGACCAACCGTGGTGAGCTCAACCCAGGTGGGGGTCTGGGGGGGGAGGTTGAAGGCGACCAGCGCGCTGCCGAAGCGAGGCACGTTGTCCACCAGCGCGACCCGGGAGCTGTCCGCCGCCAGAACCGCCAGGTTGGACGCGATCATGGTCCGGCCCACCCCCCCACGGGGCCCGCAGACGACCCAGAGCTCGCCGCCGCCCTTGCTCGGCCGCAGTGGGGAGGCCGCAGCCTGGATCCGGGATTGCAGGATGTCGGCCAGCGCCTGCGCCGGGCTGCTCCTTAGCACCCGTTCGCTGGCGCCGGCATCCAGCGCCGCCGCAACCAGTGGGGAATCGGGATCCGCGACCGCCAGCACCACCGGAATGGCGGCGTGGAGGATGCTGCTACGGATCTGGCGAATCAGGGGCACCAGGTCGGCATCCTCGCCGACCACGTCGATCAGGACGGCCTCCACCGGGGTCCCGTCGAGAGCGGCGGCGGCAGCCGCGCTGGACTCGAAGGGCGCCACGGCCAGGCCCCGCTTGTCCAGCGCCCGCTGCATCGCCTCGGAGCGGGCGGCAGGACGCGAAACCACCAGTACCCGGTCGATCTTAGGCGTGGATGGTTCGATCACCCGAGTGCCCCAGCGACAGAAGCCCCGTCCGCAAGGGCGGGGAGGGGGAGCGCCCGGCTGCTGCGGTTAGGCTGGCTGTTGGACCGCATTCGCCACTCCTTCGCTTTGCTGCGACCATCCCCAGCCGTCGGCTCGCTGGAGGATGGTGCAGTACCTGTGAGAGATCCCCTGGGCACAACCATCCTTGGTGCGGACGTTGAAACTTCCACAGGTCCGGTCGAACTTGGCGAGCAGGTACTCGCGGGTCTCGAACCCGGCGAGCGTGCCGTGCTGGTGCTCGACGCCGGAGATCTCCGGGTTCTGCATCTTCTGCAGGTCGAAGCTGCCCAGCTCCTGGTGAATGGCGACGACCGGCGCCCACTGGACGATCTTCTCTTGGATAGCTTGTCCCCGATGTTGGACCTCGATCGAGACCAGCCCCACCCGTCCGGGGAGCGTGGTCTGGAACACCGAGATGCCGGTGGCCCTGCCGCCTGGGTCGATGCCGACCTCGACGCCTGCGACCTCGGAACTTGCCGCGGTCCGGTCCTTGCGCCGGATGACGAACGGCGTGGGATGGGCCACCGCCGCCCGACCGATGGCCAACAGTCTGCGCGCCCGGGCCGGATGGCAGGGCATGAGCGGGCGGCCGTGCCGGTCGAGCACGAACCCCCTGGCCGCCGTGGTGGGTGGGACCGCAGGGCCCCGAGCCTCGGCTTCGCCGGACTGGCCCGGCTCCGCAGAGTGACGCCGGGGCGGGTGGTTGAGCCCGACCCCGATCTCCCCTTGACGAAGTTGCACGCCAGTTGCGGGGACGATGCCCCCGCGCTCGCGCCCGGTTTCATCCCCACCCCTGGGGTTGTCTGCTGGCGCGAGTTCCGGAGCAAGCCGTTGAGGAAGCGCGGCTCGGTGGAATTTCTCGCTAACGTGCAACGTAGACACCTTGGTCAACTCCCTTCTTGATGCCTTGGTCTGGTCAACCGTTTCCCTGCTGGATGGAGCCTGGTCAGCGGCAGAGCCGCCTCACAAGCCCCGTCCGTCAGGACGGGGTGGTTGACGACTCAAGTTTATGGCCTGGCACGGTGCGCCAGCCGGACTTCCCCTGCCTCACTCCGCCTTCCGGTGCGGTCGCAGGGATCGCTTCTTGGGGACGGTCGCCACCTCCACCGGGGCCTCCACCACCTGGGCGACCTGAGCTGGGACTGGCGCCTTGACGGTGACCTCGCGCCGCTCCCTGATCTTGGCCCGCTTGCCGACCCTGCCGCGCAGGTAGTAGAGCTTGGCCCGGCGCACCTTACCGTGGCGGACCACCTCAATCATGGCCAGCCGCGGCGAGTGCACGAGAAAGGTGCGCTCGACCCCAACCCCATGCGCGGTGCGGCGCACGGTGACCGAGCGGCGGACGCCGCCGCTGTGGAGCCCGATCACCACTCCCTCGAACACCTGGATGCGTTCGCGGGTGCCCTCCACCACCTTGGCGTGGACTTTGACCGTGTCCCCGGGGCGAAGTTCCGGGACGTCGTCCCTGAGTTGCTCCTCCTCAAGGAGATCGATGACGTTCATGGCATTCCTCCCGTCCCGGCTCCGGCCCTGGCCGCTCCCGGTTCTCGCTCAAGATCGACTGATATCACCCCCTCGCCCGGGCCATCCCCTGTCAAGAGGTCAGGCCGCAACCGCCGGGCGCGCTCCAGGGCTGCCTCGCTGCGCCAGGCGGCGATCTTCGCATGATCGCCGCTGCGCAGCACCGCCGGCACCTGCAAGCCCTCGAAGACGGCGGGTCGAGTGTAATGGGGATACTCCGGCAGGCCCTCGGCGAAGCTCTCGTCCACGGCCGAGGCGGGATCTCCCAGAGTGCCGGGCAGGCGCCTGGCGACAGCCTCCATCAGCACCATCGCCGGCAGCTCACCTCCGCTGACCACGAAGTCGCCCACCGAGATCTCGTCCAGACCCAGGCCCAGACGGACCCGCTCGTCAACGCCCTCATAGCGGCCGCAGACCAGCAGGAGCCTGGGAAGGCTGCTGAGTTCCTCAATCACCCCCTGGGCCAGCCGGCGTCCGTGGGCCGAGAGCAGGATCGTGTGCGGTGGCTCCAGCCCCGGGATCCCTTCCACCGCCCGCACCGCCGCGAACAGCGGCTCGGGCCGCAGCACCATGCCGGGCCCTCCCCCGAACGGGATGTCGTCGACCTGGCGGTGCGCCCCGAGCCCCCACTGGCGGAGGTCGTGGGTCTCGATCTGAATTGAGCCGGCCTCCAGCGCCCGACCCACCACGCCGATTGCGAGCGGCCCGGGGAAAATCTGGGGGAAGAGGGTGACCACGTCAAAGCGCATCGACAGGGTCCTCCAGAAAGGCGCTGGCAACGGTCATGGCCCGCCCCTCCAGATCGATGCCCGTGACCGCGTGCCGCACCGCCGGGATCCTCAGCTCGCCCCGCCCGGTGCGCACCACGTAGACGTCGTTGGCGGGATAGCTCTCCACCTCGATCAGCTCGCCCTGGACGCGACCGCTCTGGTCTCTGACCTCCAGCCCGATCAGCTGAAAGTGGAAGTACTCGCCGTCCGGCAGCGGCCGCAACTGGTCTCCCGCCACCTCCAGATAGCCGCCACAGAGACTGGCCGCCGCGTCGCGGTCGGATATCCCCGACAGGCGCCCGAGGACAAACTTGCCTGACTCTCGGATGCCGTCGACATGCAGGACCCCCCGGGGCGATCGCACCTCGCTGCCCGGGGTCAGCCGCCGGGGGCCACCACCCAGCATTTCCAGGCACACCTCACCATCGACCCCGTGCGGCTTGACCACCCGGGCCGCCCGCACCCACTCCGGGCCAGCGATCAATCGCGCACCTCCACATGCACCCAATCCCGGGAGCGGAGTGAGGCCGCCCTCACCACCATGCGAATCGCGTCGATGTGGCGGCCGTTGCGCCCGATGACCTTGCCCAGATCCTGGGGAGCGGTGCGCACCCGGACGACCGCGCGGTGTCCCTCCTGCTCCACCTCCACCACCACCGCCGCCGGGTCGCTGACAATCTGGCTGACCATGTATCCGACCAGCTGCCCATAGTCCGGCATCGGTCAGTCCCCACCCGACTCCGCCGCGGACGGTAGGCCGCCTTCGAGCACAGCCTCTTCGACGGCGCCGTCGTGCTCGCCGGCGGCCACCGCCGCATCCCCAGGCTCCACCTCGTCGGCCGCCGCCGCGGTCTCAGCCGCTGCCTCGGACGCATCCGCGGCCACTGCCTCGGGCGCATCCGCCACGGCTGGCTCGGGTTCGGCCGCAGCCTTGGCAGTGCTCTCGGCCCCCACCGCAGGAGCGACGGCCGCGGCTGCCGCCTTGGCCCGCACCGGGCGGGGCGACGCCGGCAGCAGCCCCTGCCGCTCCATGAGCTCCCGGACTACGTCGGAGGGCCGGGCCCCTGTTCCCATCCAGTGCCGGATCCGCTCATCGTCCAGCTTGACCACGGCCGGATCGGGGAGGGGGTCGTAGTAGCCGACCGATTCGATGAAGCGCCCGTCGCGGGGAGACCTGGCGTCGGCCACCACCACGCGATAGAAGGGGCGCTTCTTGGCCCCCATCCGCTTCAGCCTGATTTTCACTGCCACAGTTGATCTCCTTCATCTGCGGGGGCGGCCGAGCTGCCCTCCGCGCTCATCCTGGTCATCCCTTCAAGAGCGGGAGGCCGCCCCCGGAACCCTTGAACAGCTCTTGGGCCAGACGGCGTTTGCCCCCAGCCCCGGTCAGACTCCGCATCATCGACTGCATGCGATCAAAGCTCTTGATCAGACGCGACACATCCACTGGGTTGGTGCCGCTGCCGGCGGCGATGCGGCGCCGCCTCGAGGAGTCCACCAGCTCGGGGCGGCGGCGCTCCTCAGGAGTCATGGACAGCACGATCGCCTCCAGCTTGCGCAGCTGGCTCTCGTCGGGCAGGGCCGTGCCCTGAGCACGGATCAGCTCTCGTCCCCCGGGCATCATCCCAAGCACGGACTCCAGGGGCCCGAGCTTGCGAATCTGACGCAGTTGGCTGACGAAGTCGTCCAGGGTCAGCCGACCCTGTCGCATCCGCTCCTGGGCCGAGAGAGCCTCCTCGGGGCTGATCTCGTCCTGGCTGCGCTCGATCAGGGTTAGGACATCACCCATGCCCAGAATGCGCCTCGCCATCCGCTCCGGGTGGAAGGCCTCCAGGTCGCGCGGACGCTCCCCCACCCCGCAGTACCAGACCTGCAGCCCGATCGCCGCCTGCATCGAGAGGGCCGCCCCACCTCGCGCGTCGCCGTCGAGCTTGGTGAGGAGCACGCCGTCGATCCCGACGTCATCCTTGAACGCCCCGGCCAGCCGCACCGCCTCCTGGCCGGTCATCGCGTCCACCACCAGCAGTGAATGGTGGACGGTGGTCGCCGATCGGATGGCCTTGAGCTCCTCCATCAGGGGTTGATCCAGGTGCAGGCGACCGGACGTATCCACGATCACCACGTCCGCGCCCTGGCGCCTGGCCTCCGCCACCGCCTGCTTCACCCCTCTAGCGATCCCCTTGGAGTCGTCGGCCACCAGCACGCTCAGCTGCTGGTCGCCGGCCAGGGTCTGGAGCTGCTCGACCGCCGCAGCCCGCCGCAGATCGGCCGCCACCAGCATCGGGCGGTGCCCCTCCCGGCGCACCAGGAGGGCCAGCTTGACTGCGGTCGTGGTCTTCCCAGACCCCTGCAGTCCGACCAGCATCAGGGTGGTGGGCGGCTCGGGGCTGTAGCTGATCGCCGCGTCGTCGCCGCCCAGCAACGTCACCAACTCCTCGAATACGATCTTGATCACCTGCTGACCCGGGGTCAGGCTCTCCAGCACATCCGAGCCGACCGCCCGCGCCCGCACCCGGTCGACGAACTCACGAGCCACCTTGTAGTTGACGTCCGCCTCCAGCAGGGCCAGACGAACTTCACGAAGACCGAGCTCGACGTCAGCGGGGGTCAGGCGGCCCTTGGCGGTGAAGCGCTTGAAGGCGACTCCGAGCTTGTCCGTGAGCGTGTCGAACATCAGCCGCGCTGCCCCAAGTGCTGCAGTTGCAGCTCCAGCTGGGCCACCTTCGACTCCAGGGCCCGGCGATCCTGCTCGGCCTCCTCGAGCCGACGGCAGAGTCCAATCTGGCTCTCCATCTCCTCCATCCGCTGCAGACCACGGCGGAGCAGGTCGTGGGCCGCGGCCCGGGAGATCGTCCACGCCTGGGCGAGCTCGGTCACTGACCAGTCCTCCTCCAGATGGAGCCGCAGCGCCTCGCGCTGGCGCCCGGTCAGCGATGGCGAGTAGGCGTCGAGCAGCCGCTGCCGCCGGAGCCTGGATCCAGCTATCCCATCAAGTGTTAAGGCCAAAGCCTTTACAGGTTAGGGGCGTTTGCCCGGGGTGGCAAGTTGGAACTCCCCTCAGAGCGGTGGGATCCAGGCGACGGCCCCACCAGAGCACGCGGCGAACGCTTCAGGTTGGGGGCCGGGGTCGGCCCACGAGGGCCGCGCTCAGTCCGCCAACAACCCGTCCACGTAGGCTTCGGGATCGAAGTCCTGCAGATCCTCAATCCCCTCCCCCACGCCCACCAACTTGACCGGCAGTCCGAGCTCACGCTCCACCTGAAACACGTAGCCGCCCCGGGCGCTGCCATCGAGCTTGGTGAGCACCAGCCCGGTCGCTCCGATCACCTCCCCGAAGGATCGCGCCTGGGCGATGGCGTTGGCGCCGACATAGGCGTCCAGTACCAGCAGGGACTCCGCCGGCTGATCGGGCAGCTGGGCCGCCACCACCCGCCGGACCTTGCCCAGCTCCTGCATCAGATTCTCCTTGGTGTGAAGCCGCCCCGCGGTGTCCACCAGGACCACTTCCCGGCCGCGAGCTCGGGCCGCCGCGATGGCATCGAAGACCACCGCCGCCGGGTCGGCTCCCGGCTGGTGGGCGACCACCTCGGCACCGGTGGGCGCAACCGTCCGACGCAGCTGATCGATGGCCGCCGCCCGAAAGGTGTCCGCCGCCGCCACCAGTGGGGTCATCCCCTGCGCCCGCAGCCGCCAGGCCATCTTGGCGATGGTGGTGGTCTTACCGGAGCCATTGACCCCAGCCACCAGCCACACGCACGGCGCCCCCGTCAGCGCCAGTTCCCGATTGCGCCCGGCCAGCTGAGCCCCCATCTCCGCCCGCAACGCGCCCAGCAGCTGGGAGGAGTCCTTCAGCCTCTCCTTGGTGGCCCGCAGACGCAGCCCTGAAACCAGGGCCTCGGCGATCCCGACCCCGCAGTCGCTCGCCAGCAGGAGTTCGAAGACCTCCTCGTACACCTCCTCGCCCGCACCTCGACCCAGGCTCAGCCGGCTGCGCAGCTGATGTCCCAGGCCGCTGCCAACCCGGTCCAGCCTGCCAGGGATGCGCCGCCACCAGCGCGCCTTGGGAGGTGGGTCAGCCAAGCAGGCCAGCCCCCGCGAGATCGGGGGAGACCGCCTCCTCCAGGGTCTGGCCGTCGTCCGCCAGCCGCACCGAGAGCACCCGGCTGGATCCCCGGCCGTCCTGGGTCACCCCGTAGAGATGGGAGGCCATCGCCATCGTCGTCAGGCTGTGGGTGACGACCAGGAACTGGCTGCGGGCCGCCCGACTCTTCAGCAGGCGGGCGAAGTTGGCGACGTTGACTTCATCGAGTGCCGCGTCGACCTCGTCGAACACGTAGAACGGGCTCGGTGACACCTCCTGCAGCGCCAGCACCAGGGCCAGGGCGGTCAGAGCGCGCTCGCCTCCCGACAGAAGCGCCATCGGGATGACCCGCTTGCCCTGGGGCTGGACCTCCAGGTCCACTCCCGTCGCTCCATCCCCACCGGTCGAGACCAGAGTCGCCCGGCCGCCGCCGAACAGCTCCCGCCACACCAGCTCGAACTCCCGGGTCACGCGAGCCAGGGTCTCCTCGAAGCGGCCGCTGCTCACCCCCTCCAGGCGAGCCATGACGGCCTCCAGGTCCTGGCGCGCGGCGGCGGTGTCCTCATGGGCCGACCGGAGACCTTCGGTGCGAGCAAGGAGCTCCACCAGCTGCTGCGGCGCCAATTCGTTGACCGGGCCGAGCCCGGTCAGGCGCCTCTCCATGCGGCTGATCTCCTGGGCCACCCGCTCCGGGCTCCGCGCCCCATCGTCCGCGGTGTCCTCGGTGGCGTTCAGGAGGGGCCCGAGCTGGCCCCGCAAATGCTCCACCTGTCGGCGCTGGCCGGACAGCTCCTGCTCCAGCAGGTTGACGGAGGTGCTGGCCGTGGCCAGAGCCGCCTCCAACTCGGCCCTCGTCCGCTCCAGGCCCGCCAGCTGCTGCAGCGGATCCGTGGCGGCCAGGCCCAGCTGAGCCTGCTCTCGCACCCCGGCAAGCTCGCCCGCCAGATCCCGGGCTGTAGCCTCCGCCTGGGCGGCCATCGCCAGGGCGACGAGGGCAGCCCCTTCGGCCTCCCTCAGCCGCTGCTCAGCGGCCCGCCCTCGCTCCTCGAGCTGGGCCAGGCGCTGCGCCTGCGCCTCCTCCCGTTGCAACCGCGCCCGGGCCTCCATCTCCAGCTCGGCCAGCTCGAGACGCACCGCCTCGAGCTTCTCACCGGCGGTCCTGGCCGGCGCCGCGAGGCCTCCCAGGTCGCCCCTCAGCGATTCGGCGTCCCGCTCGACGCTCTCCAGCACCACCGCCACTCGCTCCAGCTCCAGGCCCAGGGTGGCCTCGTCGGCAGCGCCGTCGGCGAGCTGGTGACGCTCCGCGGCCAGCTCCCCACCGACCTCGTCAAGACGCCGTCGCAACTCCGCCAGCTGATCCTCGAGCCGACCCTGCTCGCGCCTGGACGCCTCCAGCTGAGCGGCGCTGCTGGAGGCCTTGGCGCGCGAGCGGTCCACTCGGGTGCGCTGCCCCTGGTGCTGCTTGCGGGCCCAGTCCAACCGCAGCTGCGCCTGTTCCAGCTCGACCCGTTGGCGCTCCACCTCCAGGAGCCAGGAATCCAGCTTGGAGAATGCCTCCAGGTCGCCCTCGGCCAGCGCCGGGGTGATCTCCAGCCCGACCCCGACGACAGCGCCGTCAGGCAGCACCGCCCTGCCATTGGGGAAGCGCTCCAGCCACAGGCCGGCTGCGGCCCGGCTCTCAGTCAAGCCCACGTCGTGGCAAACGCGTCCCACCACCGCCAGGTCCTCGGGGGACCCCTGGACCACCGAAATCAGCGGCCGGCATCCCGGGAGAGCGGAGGGCTGGGTCAGCTCCGGGCCCGGCACCGGCCAGCAGACCAACTCGGCCGCGCCCCCCGCCTTGCCGAGGGCGGAGCGCGCCTGATCCGCCGAACCGATCAGGGCCGCCACCAGCTGGCCGAGTCCAGCCTCGACGGCGCGACCGTCCTCCGCCGAGAGAGCTCGCAGGGAAGACCCCAGAGGACGCACCTTGAGCTCGCCGCGCCCCGCCGCCTCGGCGATCGAGCGACCCTCGCGGCGGCTGGCCAGGACCGCCTTCTGAGCCGCCACCTGGGCGGCCGCCTCACGCTCGGCCTGGGTGACTTTGGAGACGGCGTGTTCGGCTGACCGCAGCACTTCCAGAGCGGCCGCCTCGGAGCGGACGGCTCGCTCCAGCTCGGCGGCCTCATCCTTCGCCGCCGACTCGGCTGCGACCACCTGCGCCCGAGCCTGCCCGAGCTGCGCCTGGGCCTCCTCGACGCGGCTGGCGAGTGCGGTGCTGGCCTGCGCCGTGCGCTCCGCGCGCACCTCCAGGGAGCTGAGCAACGCCCCGGCCTCCACCCGTCGGCGGCTGAGGTCGTTCAGCTCCAGGCGCAGCCTGCGAGCCTCCTGGTCGCGGGCGACCAGGAGGGTCTGAAGCTCGTCTCGGCGTGCCATCAGCTGGGCCAGATCGCGCTCCAGCTCCGTGCGCTCGAGCCGCTTCTGGGCCTGGAGCGCCAAGGGGTCCGCCTTGGAGGCCATGGGTGGGCGGAGGTTTTCAACGTCCTCCTGCACCTCACTGCGCTGCCGGGCCGCCGCCTCACGGGCAGCCGCCGCCTGTTGGGCACGGTCCAGCCAGCGCTCGCCGGCCGACTCGACCTGCTGCCGACGCAGCGCCAGCTGCCCGGCCCGCCGCTCCAGCTCCAGCCGGCTGGCCTGGGCCTGCTGCAGAAGTTGGCGCTGCTGGGAATAGTGGATGTCGTACTCACTGAACTCCAGAGCGGCCTGCTCGCGACGCTTGAGCCCCGTCTGCAGCTGCCGCTCCACTCTCTGGGCCGCCGCCACCGCCGCCAACCAGGCCGCCCGCTCCAGGCTGCCCCGGAGCTGGCCCAGACGGCTGCGGAGCCCCGAGGCCTCCTCAGCCGCGGCCGCCTCCTCCCGTAGGGAGTCGATCCGCGGGAGGAGCTCCGCGAGTCGACCGGCGGAGCCCTCGAGCCATTGGTCCAGGGATCGCAGCCGAGCTCGGCTGTCATCCAGCAGCGACTGTGCACCGCGGACTCCGGCGGCTTCCTCCACCAGGTGCCGCCGCTGGGCGGGAGTGGCTCTGATGATGGCCTCGATGTCATTCTGGGCGATCACCGAATAGCCGGCCTGGGTGAGCCCGGTGGCGTCCAGCAGTCGGCCCAGGTCCCGCAGTCTCACCCGGGCCCCGTTGCGGCGGAACTCGCTGGTACCGTCCCGGTACACCCGCCGAGTCAGGGCCACCTCGACGTCCTCGACCGGGAGCCGACTGTCTTCGTTGTCGAACACCAGGGTGACTTCGGCCATGCCCAAGGCAGCCCGACGTTCTCCGCCCCCGAAGATCACCTGCTCGAGCCGCTGACCCCGCAACTCCCGGGCGCTCGCCCCTCCCAGCACCAGGCGGATCGCATCCACCAGATTCGACTTGCCGCTGCCGTTGGGACCCACCACCGCGGTGATCCCGGGCCCCAGCTCCAACTCGGACCTGGTGGCGAAGCTCTTGAACCCCTGAACCTGGAGCCGACTGATCCTCATGGAGCCGGCGTCACGCTGCCCCCGGCCCGCCGGCGCCCGCCGCGGCGGCCACGGTGGGCGCGTTTGCGAGCGGACCCGTCGGCAGGCTGCTCCTCGACCGCCACCTTGGACTCCAGATCAGACGTCCCGTCGGGGCGGGCCGCAATCGATGCGTCCACGATCCGGCCGCCCGCGGGAAGCCGGCGGCGCCGCCTGGCGGGCCCGCCCTCTCCGATCGCCCGGGTCCGGGTGACCAAAGGAGCGACGGACTCGATCGGGATGGCCGCGCTGTCGGCGCCGGCGCTCCGGCCCCTGGTGGAGCGCCGGCGCCGGCGTTTGGCGGGGGCTTCGTCGACCACCACCGGGAGCGGGTCCACTGGAGGGGCCGCAGGCTCCATCGGTACGGCCGCAGCCTCGGCGCCGGCGCTCCGGCCCCTGGTGGAGCGCCGGCGCCGGCGCTTGGCGGGGGCTTCGTCGACCACCACCGGGAGCGGGTCCACTGGAGGGGCCGCAGGCTCCATCGGTACGGCCGCAGCCTCGGCGCCGGCGCTCCGGCTCCTGGTGGGGCGCCGGCGGCGGCGCTTGGATGGCACGAGTTCGCCAGCCGCGGCCTGGTCATCCCCCGCCGCAACAGTTGGCGCTCCCGCCTCGGCCCCAGCAGACGGGACGGAGGCGGCGCCCCGACCGACCTCGGGAGAGGACGCCAGCTCCGGCTCCTCGGCTGACCCGCTGGCCGGTGGTGGCGCCGCCCAGATGGCGGGCGGTGAGGTGGATTTCGCCACCGGGACGGCCCGGCGCCGCCGCTTCTTGGAGACCGGGGCCACCATGATGTCGATGGCGGCTCGGGCGGCGGCCTGCTCGGCCGCCTGCTTGGTGCCACCCCGCCCCTCCCCCAACTGGCCGTGACCCTCCACCGAGACCTGCGACACGTACACCCGCGACCTGGGGTCGCCGGCGGCCGGGGCCGTCCTGTACTGCGGAGCGGCTCCGTAATGCTCCTGGGCCAGCGCCTGGAGGCGTCCCTTGAAGTTCGGATCCGTCCAGGCGCTGAGATCCCCGATCCGAGACAAGAAGACCTTGCCCGCCCGACGATAGCCCTGGTCCAGGAAGATCGCTCCCACCAGCGCCTCGAAGGCATTGGCGTGCAGCGAGGTCAGGCGCCGCGCACCCGACTTGGCCGCCCCTCGACCCAGGCGGAGGGTCTCCCCCAAGAGAAGTTGCTCCCCCAGCCTGGCCAGGGCCACGGTGCTCACCAGCGACGAGCGCATCTGGGTGAGCTGCCCCTCGTCGTAGGTGGGAAAGCGGCTGAACAGATACTCTCCGGCCACCAGCTCCAAGACCGCATCTCCCAGGTACTCGAGGCGCTCGTTGTCGCGGCCCTGGTCACCGCGTTCGTTGATCCAGGAGGTGTGGGTCATGGCCTCCCTGAGCAGTTCGCGGCGCTTGAACTGGAAGCCCAGCCGCTCCTGCAGGTCATCCAAGCGACGTTCGGCCTCCACCGCCTGCCTGGCCATCTCCTCGGCACCAGCGGAGGAGCGGCGCCGCCTGGCCGCCACTGGTGCCGAGGTCGGGGCCCCGCCGATCAGCTGGCCAGGTCCGAGTGCTCCTTCACGTAGTCCCAGGCCTGCCCCACCGTCTGGATCTTCTCCGCGTCCTCGTCCGGAATCTCCATGCCGTAGGCCTCCTCGAAGGCCATGATCAACTCCACCAGATCCAACGAGTCCGCGTTGAGATCCTCCACGAAGTTCGCCTCCGGGGTCACCTGATCGGCCTCGACGCCGAGCTGCTCGACCACTATCGCCCTGAAGCTGTCCCAAGTCATGTCTGCCATCTTTACCCCTCGTTGGACGACCTTCGGTCGCCGTGCTGCCCGGCTGTGCCGGGGTTGTCCTCAAAGTCTCCGCGACTTCCCTATCCGAACTGGCCCGATGCCCCTCTCGATCAAGGTCGGTGGCCGTCTGACCCGCTGGCCGGGCCCCGCTCAGACGCTCACCGGGCAATACGGTAAAGCCTTCCCCGCCCCCTCCTCGGGCAGAACCCGCTGCGAGATCGCGGTCAGCCGACACGAGCCCGCCCGGCCCAGGGACAGCAGGCGCATGGGGTTGACCGCCCCCCACCAGCCGGCGTACGAACGACTTCATCGAACGCCTGATGGCGGGGACGCCAGCGCCGCTGCCTGACTTCTGCGCCGGGGCAAGCTGAAACTCATTGTAGAAGGGAGGAGCCCGGGCTCTCCTATGCCATCCCCGGAAGAGCCGGACCACCCCGCAGAAGGCCAATGGCAGCCTTCGCCTGGGCCGGGGAAGCGGCGGGCAGCACGGTCACGTCTTCCACCGTCCGCCTGATCAGGGCAGCCAGCGTGTTGCCCGGTCCGCACTCCAAGAAGGTGGTCACGCCCGCCATCGACATCGCCCTCACCAGCTCCGTCCAGCGCACCGGGCTCTGAAGCTGTTCTCGCAGTCCCTGGCGAATGTCAGCCGCGCTCGACACCATCTGCCCCTGGGCGCCGGCCCCCACCGGGAACGCCGGCTCGCGGATCGTGATGCCATCCACCACGGTGGCGAATTCACGCGCCGCCTCCTCCATGAGGGGGGAGTGGAAGGCCCCGCCCACGTTGAGCGGGACGACCCGCCGCGCACCCGCCTCCCGGGCCCGGTCCGAGGCCAGCGCCACGCCCTCGCGGGAGCCCGAGATCACGGCCTGGCCCGGACAGTTGTCGTTGGCCACCACACAGCAGGTGCCGTCCGCGGAAACGTCCCGACAAATCTGCTGGAGCGACTCAAGCTGAAGGCCGAGCACGGCCGCCATTGTACCCTCGGGCGCACCCGCCATCAGCCGGCCTCGCTGGAGCACCAGGCCCATCCCTTCCTCAGCCTCCAACGCTCCGGCCACCACCAGGGCGCAGTACTCGCCCAGGCTGTGGCCGGCAGCCACTCCCGGATCCAAGCCCTGGTCCCGCAGCCACAGGCCGAGAGCGACCCCGCAGTAGTAAAGAGCAGGCTGGGCGACCTCGGTTGGGCGCAGCTCCTCGGCCGTACCCTCGACCAGCAAGCGAGGTAGATCCACACCCCCACTGCGAGCGACATCCAGCAGCGAGAGGGACAGCCCCGCCTCGATCAGCTCCGCCCCCATTCCCGGCACCTGTGCCCCCTGACCCGGGAATACCAGCGCCACCGAGCCTTCGATCGAGTTCCCCACCCCTCCGGTCCGAGGTGCCGGGCTATTCAGTCGCGATGACCTCGCGCCCCTTGTAGTGCCCGCAGTTGGCGCACACCGTGTGGGGTCGGCGTGGCTGCCGACAGCGCGGGCACGGCGCCAGCGTGGGTGCCGCCAGGGCGAGGTGCGACCGGCGCCGGTCACGGCGAGCTTTGGGAATCCGTTCCTTGGGAAGAGCCATTTGTCAAAGGAGTCTATCAGGCACGGCGTCCAGGCCAGCTCAGCGCCGCCTGCCCCGCCCCTTCGGCTTGTCCTCGGACGAGCCCTCGCGTCCAGCCTCCAGTGCCTCCACTCCCCTTCGAACCTGGGAGAGGGCGGTGGACAGCTGCGTCTCCAGCTCCTCCATGCGCTCCCGGGCATAGTCGTCGGCATCCCGCCGCATCTTGCGACTCCGCTCCCTGGCGTCGGTCAGAATGGCGTCTGCCTCAGCCGTCGCCCGACGGGTCACCTCGTGGTCGTCGGTGAGCCGCTCGGACCGCTCCTGGGCGGCGGCGACGATCTGCTCAGCCTGCTCCTGGGCCTCCCGCAACCGTGACTCCCTGGTCTCCAGCACCATGCGGGCCTCTTTGATCTCCTCGGGCATGCCGACCCGGATCTGGTCCAGCACGTCGAGGATCTCCTCCTCGTTGACCACGATGTTGGGGGTGAGCGGCACCCGCCGGCTCTGGTTGACCAGCGACTCCAGTCGGTCGAGCATGTCAATGATCGATACCGGCTCCGGCTCGAGGTCGAATTCGTCCGACATGTCGCTCATCCTGCCTCCTCTAACGGACCGGATCTGGCTTGGAGCCCGCCGCCGGGGCCAGTTTGCGCCGCAGCGCCAGCGCCACCCCCGGCGCCACCAGCCCGTCGATGCTGCCGCCGTGGGCACAGACATCCTTGATCAGCGATGAGCTCAGGTAGACGTTGGCGAAGCTGGTGGTCATGAACACAGTGTGCACCCTGGGCTCCAGGCGCCGATTCATCAGCGCCATCTGGAACTCGCTGTCGAGATCCGACACCGCCCGCAGGCCTCGGAGGATCACCCCTGCCTGTTGCGAGACGGCGAAGCTGACCGCCAGCCCGGAGAAGTGCACCACTTCCACGGGGCTGCCAGGGGGCAGGCTCTCGCGCACCAGCTGAGCCCGCTCCTCGGCGCTGAACAGGCATTCCTTGAGGGAGTTGTCCAACACCCCCACCACCACCCGGTCGAAGATCTGTCCGGCCCGCTCGATCACGTCCAGGTGACCCTGGTGGATGGGGTCGAAGCTACCGGGGTAGACCGCAGCTGTCATGTGCGCCTCTGATAGAAGGAGAGTTCGGTGGTGCCGTAGCGAGCCGTACGCACGCAATTTAGCGCCCCGGGGGTGGCCGGCAGGGCCAGTTGCCGGTGGTGCTCGACCACGACCACGGGATTCCACTCCGGCAGCTGCTCGGCCACCACCCCGAGCTGGGCCACCACCGCCTGGCAGAGCGCGGGCCCGCGATCCCGGTAGGGGGGATCCAGGAGCACCACATCCGCAGAGCCGAGGGCGGGTTGGGGGCGGCGGGCCCAGGCCAGCGCATCGGCCACCACCACCTCGGCCCGGGCCTGGAAGCCCAGCATCTCAAGGTTGGCCTCGATCACTTCGGCATGAGCCCGCTGCAACTCGACGAAGGTCGCCATGGCAGCCCCACGCGACAGTGCCTCGAGCCCGAGGCTCCCTGCCCCGGCGAACAGGTCCACCACTCGGGCCGAGACCAGGCGGGTCCCCAGGATGTTGCCCAGGGCCGCCCGCACCAACCCCGTAGTGGCCCGCAACCCGGGATCCGGCAGGGTCAGGAGGTGACGGCCGGCGGCCTCACCACCGGTGAGCCTGGCTCCCGGCGATGTCTGGCCCCGAACCCTGGATCTGGCGACCGAGCGTGGATGTGCGGACAACACGCGTAGCATCGCACGGGGCGGGGCGCCGGTCGCGGGGCGCGGTTGAGGCCACCGCCGCAGCCGGCGGAGCCGGGGTCAGACCCGGGTCAGTCGCCAGCGCACAGAGGCCGCCGCGATCGCACCCGGGCTGCGCAGCTCCTCCCGGGCCAGCACCACGGTGCCGACTCTGACCTGGAGAGCGCCCACCATCGTCCCCCGGCTCAGGGTGCGGCCCAGCCTCAGGGCCTGGAGCTGGAGGTGGAAGACCAGACCGGGCCAGCCCACCAGGGTGATGCCCCGGTCCGCCGGCAGCGCAACCGCTGCTCCCCATGGGGAGTCCACTCGCGCCACCACCGCACCGGCCGGGACCACGATCAGGTCGGTGAGCATGCCCGCCGTGGCGTTGATGAGACTCTCCCCGGAGTTGAGCGCGGTGGTGAGGTTGCTGGTGCCGCCCTGGCCGAGCACCGATCCGATGATCGTGACCGAGCGCCCCGCCACCACTCGGGTGGCGGCGAAGACGTAGCAGCCCCCCGCCTCTGGGGTCCATCCGGTCTTGACCCCGACGATCCCGTCATGGGTGACCAAGCCGTTGACGTTATAGGCGAGCCCGGCCACCGGCAGGGTCACCTGGGGCAGCGCCACGATGCTGGCGAAGGTGGTGTTCGCCATCGCCAGCTCAGCCAGCCGGGTTTGATCCTGGGCGTCGCTGACCGTCGCCGGGGAGACCCCGCTGGCATCGGCGTAGTGGGTGTGCGCCAGCCCCAGCTTGGCGGCCATCTGGTTCATCTCGGCGACGAAGGCGCTCTGGCTGCCGGCGTCCCAGTCGGCCAGCACGGTGGCGATGTTGTCGCCCGATGGCAGCAGCAGCGCCTGCAGCAGCTGGAGCTCGCTGAGTTGTTCCCCCGCGGCGACCGCCACCACCGAGTCGCTGTCGGCGCGGTCGGCCTGGTAGGTGGCGACATCCAGGGGGGTCATGGTCAACTCCGGGCCCGAGGCCCCCGCGCCCAGGGGATGGGCCTTCAGGATCAGCAGCGCGGTCATGATCTTGGCCAGGCTGCCGATGGCCTCGGGCTGATCCCCACCCGACGAGCCCAGGGTTCCGATCCCGGCCACCGCGACGTCGGCCTCGCCCGTGGTGGGCCACGGCAGCTGTCCGGCTGCGCCCGGCACCGTGACCGCGCTCGGGCCGACCGTCAGCAGCTCCAGCCGGGGAACCGGGCGCAACAGCTGGAACGCGCCCAGCGCCAGGGCCACCACGACCGCCAGCGCCGCGATCAGTTTGAGCTTGCGCACAAGGAGTTTTCCTTGGGTTGTGTGAACACGGCCGACGGGGATCCTCCTCTTCAGGTGGAACGGGGCGGGGCCCGGACCGGTTTCGGCTGGGTTGGCCCGCCTCCAGACGACACCCAAGGCGGCGAGTGGCGCCGCGCCCTATTTCAGCCGGACTTCCCCGAGAGCGCCGGGGCGGGACCGGATGCCGTCACCGTGAAGGAGCAGGCGGGAGCCAGCAGCCGCAGCCAGATCACACCAGCACCTGCCGCCGGCGCGCCGGCCAGCATCACGCAGGCGCCATCCAGGCGGGGAGCTCCATCCGTGCTCGGCCACGACACCTCGACATCCTGTCCGACCGAGGCTCCCGAGATGGTGGCCGCAAGCACCCCAGTGGATGGGGAATACGACATCGAGCCCAGCCTCCCGGGCGCGGCCCTGACATAGGGCTGGGCCAGCACCCGCAGCCAGCTCATGTCGGGCGGCCCGGCGTCCTGGCTCACGCCCCAATAGTCGTTGTCATCCCACTGCCACCACGCCCACCCGGTGAGGTACCGGTTGGAGAGGGCGATCTCCTCATCGGCCCAGGTCGCCGCCAGGGGCCGTTTGCGACTGATACCTAGTTCGCCCGACCAGAAGGGCGCCCCCATCTGAGCCGCCTCGGAGAGTCCCTGCCTGAGCTCGGCTTGGAGCGGCTGCGGATTGCCGGTGAACGTGGGGGCCACGATGCTCCCAGAATAGAGATGGGTCGAGTAGACCAGATCGGGCGCCTCGATGGGCCTCACCGAGGTGGCCAGGTCACCCAGGAGGTTCCCCTCCAAGATGAAGAGGTGGTTGGGGTCAACCTGGGCGATCTCGCCAACCCCATTGGCGTAAAAGGGCCAGAGCAGGCGAGGCCCGAAGATGCCGGGCGGCACTGGCAGCGGATGGGGCTCGTTGTAGAGGTCGTAGCCGGCCACGTTCGAGTTGTCGCGAAAGCTGGCCGCAACGTACTTCCAGGCCTGCCAGTAGAGTCGCTGCCAGCCGGGATCGGTCCAGAAGGTGACCAGGGCAGCGTTCACCGCCGGTGACAGGGCCCGCTGCCAGTCGCGGTCGAGCCCGGGGAAGTGCCAGTTGGGAACGCCCGGCACCCGGAGCCAGGCGGGGGCCCCACTGCCACCGAAAGCCACCCCGAAGTCCACCGTGTGCATGTCCAGGACCACGTACAAGCGATAGTGCGCGCAGAGCGCGACCATGGCCTCGATGCGGGCCAGGTAGGACTGGCTGAAGTGACCCAGGCGCGGCTCCAGCAATGACCAGGAGATGGGCACCCGGACCACGTCGAACCCCTCTGCCTCCATCAGGGCCGCACTGGTCGCCTTGAGGGGCGGCGGCAGCGCCCGGGAGCCGGTCTGGAGCAGCGCGTCGTCGTTGAAGCCGCGCAGGATCACCTGCTGACCCTGGCTGTTGACGATGCGGCGCCCGACCACCGAGAGCCAGGGCAGGCCGGCCGCGGGCGGCCGCTCCGGTTTGAACTGCACCGCCAGCGCCGGCGTCGGCAGCACCAGCAGCGCAATCACCGCCGCCACGGCCAGCAACACGGCCACGGGAGCGCCCATCCGGAGACCGCGCTGCCGCTGACGGTACCGACGGGCCAAGCTCCGCATGGATTCGATTGTGAGTCGCGGGCAACGGCCGAATCCTTCTCGTTCTCAGGATCCGGTTGTGGGCCGAGGGCCAGGCCGGCCCGCTCTTCGAAGGCGCCCCGCCCGGCGGGGTGACGCCCAGCAACGCGACCCCGAGCGCCTCCCGGGCCCACCCTGGAGTGGGTGTGCTCGACCCTCACCCCCTCGACGCCGGCCATTCCCGGTGCCGTCAGTCGAACTCGAACACCACCTGGTAGCCGTGAATGCCCCGGCGCAGCACGGGATCGCTGAGTTTGGGATCAGCCGCCAGCACCCGCTCGGCGGCCCTGCGGGCTCGCTCCCGCAATCCATCGTCGAGCAGATCTCCCACCCGCATCTCCGGGAAGCCGTGCTGGCGGAGCCCGTAGGGGTCGCCGGCTCCCCGCAGTCGAAGGTCGATCTCCGCCAGCGCGAAGCCATCCTGATGGTCGATCAGCGCTTCCAGGCGCCGCCGGGCACCGGGGTCGCCGGCCCCGGCGAAGAGCAGGCAGTGCGACTCGTGCTGACCCCTCCCGACGCGCCCTCGAAACTGGTGCAGCTGAGCCAGCCCGAACCGATCCGCATCCTCGATCCCGATCACGGTGGCGTTGGGTATGTCGACTCCGACCTCGATCACACTGGTCGCCACCAGGAGGTCGAACTGGCCGGCCGCGAAGGCGTCCATCCGCTCCGCCTTCTCGCGGGCGGGCAGACGTCCGTGCAGCAGGGTCAGGCGTAGATCCGGGAGCACCTCGGTGCGCAGCCGCTCGTACTCGGCGGTGGCCGAGCGCACCTCGCCCGCGGGCGAGTCCTCGATCAGAGGGCAGATGATGAAGCCTTGGCGGCCGGCGGCGATCTCGGCTCGAATGAAGTCGTACGCCTCCTGCCGTCGCTCCGGCTCCACCAGCCTGGTCTCGATCGGACGCCGGCCGGGAGGCAGCTGGCGAATCTGGCTGACGTCGAGGTCGCCGTACAGGGTCAGACTCAAGGAGCGTGGGATCGGAGTGGCGGTCATGGACAGGAAGTCGGGGTTGACGTCGGACTTGTCCCGCAGCCGCAACCGCTGAGCCACTCCAAACCGGTGTTGCTCATCCACAATGCAGAGCCCCAGCTGGGGGAAGCGCACCTCGTCCTCGATCAGGGCATGGGTCCCCACCACCAGCTTGTCGGCACCGGTCGCGAGCCCCCCCAGGATCTCGCGCCGCTGGGCCAGCTTGGTGCTGCCCACCAGCAGGCGGGGCCAGATGCCCGCCGGGGAGAGCAGCTCGCGCAGAGTCTGATGGTGCTGGCGGGCCAGAATCTCGGTGGGGGCCATCAGCACCACCTGGTGTCCCGCGGCGATGGCCATCCGCGCGGCCATGGCCGCCACCACCGTCTTGCCGGCGCCCACATCACCCTGGAGGAGACGGTTCATCGGCGACGGCCGGTCCATGTCGATCAGGATCTCGTGCGCGGCCCGCCGCTGGTCGTCGGTGAGCTTGAAGGGCAGCCCGCTCACGAACCCGCGGGCGACCCCCACGTCATACGGGCTCCTGGTCCCGGTCCGCGCCAGCCGCTGCCGGCGCGCCAGCAGCGCCGCCAGCTGAGGGTAGAAGAGCTCCTCGAAGCCGAATCTGAGCTGGGCCAGCTCCAGCTGTTCCTGATCATCCGGGAAGTGCATCTTCTGCAGGGCCAAGGCGAGTGGGATCAGGCCCTCGGGATCCCTGACGTGAGGGGGCAGGGTCTCCTCGATCCCCTCGGCCAGGGGCAGCAGCGCGGCCACCTGCGCGCGCAGCCACCGAGAGGTGACGTGGGCGGTCTCGGGGTAGGTGGGGACCAGGACCCCCACGCTGGACTGGCCCACCCACTTGCGCTCTCGCTCCACGTCCGGATTCTGGAGCTGCAGCCCGCCGCGCTTGCTGCGGGTCACCTTGCCGTGGAGGGTGACCCGGTCGCCCGGGTGCAGCAGGTGGCGCAGGTGCGGCTGGTTGAACCAGATCACCTGGGCGATCCCGCTGGCGTCCGCCACCTCCGCCTCCAGCAGCTCCATGCGCCGGTAGCGAGCCCGCCGGGGACGCAGCGCCACCACCTCCACCTCGACGGTGGCCGGTTTGCCGACAGCCAGCTCAGCCAGACGCACGCGCTCTCGCTGATCGTCGTGCCGGCGGGGCAGATGCCAGAGCAGGTCCCTGACCGTGGTCAGCCGCAGCCGCCTCAACCCCTGCAGTCGCTCCTGCGACATCCGGGGCAGCTGGGCCAGCGGCGTGTCCAGACCCGGTGCGGCGGGGACGGCGGCCACCGGGGCGGTGCCCGCAGCCGCCTTGGCACCGGGTCGACTACCGGCCGGCCTCAAGGTAGCAGTAGGCGATCGTCCCCGGCCCGGTGTGGGTGGCCAACACCGGGCTGGCGTGATCGAGCAGGATTTCCATATCTGGATAGGTCCGCTGAGTCCGCTCCGCCAGCGCCAGCGCGTCCTCCTTGGCCCCCACGTAGATGAGTCCGCAGCGGGCCAGGGGGTGGTGCTCGGCGAGCAGCTCCGAGATCCTCTTGACGCCGGCGGAACGGCTTCGCACCCGCCCCACCGGTACCACGGAGCCATCGGGACCGAGCGCGATCACGGGTTTGATCGACAGGGCGGTGCCCAGCATCGCCCGCACCTTGCCGATGCGTCCGCCCAGCAGCAGGAAGCGCAGAGTGTCGAGCAGACAGATGATCCCCACCCGAGACGGCATGGTCTCCAAGTACCGGACGATCTCCTCCGCCGTCTCCCCCCTGGCCGCCCGCTCTACCGCCTCCAGCACCAGGAACCCCGTGCCGAGGCTGACGGTGCGACTGTCGACCACGTGGATGCGAGCGGGATCCACCGTCTGGGCGGCGATGCTGGCGGAGCTGAAGGTCCCGCTGAGGGCGGACGCTATGTGGACTGAGACCACCTCGTCTCGGCTGTCACCCAGGAGCTCCCGGTAAACGGACTCGAACTCCCCGGGTGGCGGCTGCGAGGTGCTCGGCGGGACCCTGCCCGACTGCAGCCGGCTCACGAACTCGGCATCGCTGATATCCACCCGGTCGCGGAACACCTCGTCTTGGAAGTGGACTCGCAGCGGGACCGTCACCACCCCGGCGGCGCGCCGAACGGCCTCCGGGAGGTCACAGGTGCTGTCGGTGACGACCCTGACCGTCATCGCTACTCGGCCGAGATTATGTAGGGATAGAGCGCCTGGCCCCCATCGTGGCGCTCCACCTCGAGACGGGGGAAACGCTCCCTGATCCGCGCCTCCAGCCGCTCACTGTCGCCGATCTGGACGCTCGCGCCCCGATAGAGGGTGACCACCTCGAGGGAGTCCTCCGGCAGTTTGGAGAGCGCCCCCAGGACGACCTCGTCCAGGTCCGCCCCGGCCGCCACCAGCTGACCGTCCAGGACCGCGATCACATCACCCCTGGCGATTTCCCCTTCCTGGTACTGGCTGTCCCTGACGGCGTTGGTCACCTCGATGGCGTGCACCTCCGCCATCGCCCGCTGCATGCGCTGGCGGTTGACCTCGAGGCGAGCGTCCAGATCGAAGGCCAGCAGGGCGGCGATGCCCTGAGGGAGGTTGCGCGCCGGAACCACCTTGACCTCATGACGGCTGACCCGGGCCGCCTGTTCGGCACCCAGGATCAGATTGGGATTGTTCGGCAGCAACAGCACCTGGGTGGCCTGGGCCTCGTCGATCCCCTTGAGCAAGTCCTCGGTGGAGGGATTCATTCCCTGCCCTCCCTCCACCACGGCAGCGGCCCCCAGCCCCAGCAGCAGTTGATGAAACCCGAAGCCGGGCGCCACCACCACCACCCCGACCGCCAGCCTCCCCTCGTTGCAGGCGCCGGAGCCAACCCGCAGCCGCGCCTCGTGGTGCTGGGTGGTCATGTCTTCGACCTTCAGTCGTTCGATCTTGCCCAGCGTGGCGGCCCTCGTCAGCACCTCCCAGGGCTCCTGGGTGTGGATGTGAACGTGCATCAGACCAGGGTCTCCGACCACCAGCGCCGAATCATCGTCGGCCTCACTGCCGAGCCGTGCCCTGACCTCGAGGGGGTCGAGCTCGGAGCCGACCAGACTGAACTCTGTGCAATAACCGAACCCGCCGACCGGAATCTCCGTCGCCAGCACCCCAAGCGGTTCGACCCCGGCCCCGTTGGAGCTCGGCCGACCGAGCTCCGGGCCCAGGAGGCCGATGTCATCGGACCCGGTCATCACCTCCGCCAGCGCGGAGAAGATCACGGCCAGCCCGAATCCTCCCGCATCTACCACTCCGGCCTGGCGCAGTACCTCCAGCTGGTCGCGACTGCGCTCCACCGCGTCCCAGGCCTCGCCGACAGCGGCCTGGAGCACCTCGGCGGTGGGCTTGCCGTCCGCGGCCGCCACCTGAGCGGCTGCGGCAGCGTCCTTCACCACCGAGAGGATGGTCCCCTCCACCGGTCGCTTGACCGCCCGGTAGGCCACCGCGACCCCCTCCCGCAGCGCCCGGGCAAGGACGTCGGGGCCCATCTCCGCCTGCTGGTCGCAGCCGCCGGCGACGCCGCGGAGGATCTGGGACAGGATCACGCCGGAGTTCCCCCTCGCGCCCATCAGGGATCCATGGGCGACCGCCTGGGCCACCTGAGCCACCGAGGCCTGGGCTGGGAGGTGGTTGGCCTCAGCCAGCGCGGCCGCAAGGGTCAGGTGCATGTTGGTGCCAGTGTCCCCGTCGGGGACCGGGAAGACGTTGAGGTCGTTGATGCGGTCCCGCTGCTGGGCCAGCCGCTCCAGAGCTCTGGCCAGCCCCAGCCGGAGGCCCGCCCCGGTGACCGTTGCGGGCACCGTCGTTGCCGCCATCTAGGCCACCTCCCCGGGGACGCGCGGGGGCTGAATGCCCTGGACGTTGACGTTCACTTCGAGCACCCTCACGCCCAGATTGTGGTGCAGGCTGTAGCCGACCGCGCTCATCAGGTTGTGGGCCACCTCCAGAATCCTCACCCCGTGCTCGACCACGATGAATAGGTCGACACCGATGCCCTGGTCTTCCATGCGGAGATCGATTCCGCGCTCGACATTCTCTCGGTTCAGCAGCTCCGCGATGCCGTCACGAAGGCCCCGGGCGGCCATCCCCGCCACCCCATAACACTCGGCGCTCACCCTCGCCGCCAGCGCCGAGATCACGCGCGGGGAGAGCTCGACCGAGCCTAGCGGATGGGTTTGAATCAGGGGATTGCCAGTTGGCATTGCCTAACAGACTATGCTTGGTGCCGGGCGAGGGCTGAGCTGAGAGAGTCGCGTTCCGGTCGCGACTGGTAAACTGCGCCCGGAATCATACTTCGGGGCCGTCCTGGGACCTGGCCCCTCCACTCAGTGATCACTTGAGGTTGCCATGGCCAAGCGGTGCGAGATCTGCGGCAAGGGCCCGGTGGCGGGCAACAACGTCAGCCACTCCAAGGTGCACACCCGGCGCAGGTTCATGCCCAACCTGGTCACCGCCCACATCGCTCCCCAGGGGGGCGGCATGGCGCAGAAGATGCGGGTCTGCACTCGCTGCCTGCGCACCGCCACCAAGTCCGCCTGAACCGACCTGCGCACGGCGAGCGCCGTCCGAGGAGCGCTGATGAAGCCCTGGGGCTGGCCGAACCGGGCCTGACCGGACCCTCGGCGCGGGGCGACGGAGGTCCAGGCGAGTCGTGCCATCACCTGCTCAGCTCTCACCTCTGATGGTGCGCAGCACAGAGGCCAGCTCCAGGGCGGCACCGGCGGCCTCCCAGCCCTTGTTCCCGAGCTTGCCTCCGGCCCTCTCGGCGGCCTGCTCAACGGTGTTGACTGTGAGGACTCCGAAGCCGATCGCCACCCGGTGGCGGACCCCGAGCTCGGCGATTCCCGAGGCCACCCCCTGGGCGACGTACTCGAAGTGGGGGGTCTCCCCGCGAATCACGGCTCCCAGCGCCACCAGGGCGTCGACTCCTCCCCGCTGCACCCGCTCCGCTGCCGCCACCGCGATCTCGAAAGCGCCCGGCACCCAG
Source organism: bacterium (assembly GCA_021817025.1). The sequence goes on along the minus strand of JAKAWF010000006.1, from coordinate 6,112 downwards.
ATGAGTTGGATGTCGTCCTCGCTCACCCCGTGTTGCAGCAGGGCCCGGCGAGCGCCCTCCACCAGTCGCTCCACGATGGTCTCGTTGAAACGGGCCGCGACCAGGCAGACCTTCAACCCGCGGCCGTCCAGAACCCCTTGGATCTGTCTCATGGATGATCTCCATTGTCCCCATCCGGCTCGCCCAGGAGATGGCCCATCTTCTCCTGCTTGGTGGCCAGATAGCGAGCGTTGTGGCGGTTGGGCCTGATCACGATCGGCACCCGTTCCACGATTTCCAGGCCGTGGCCCTGAAGGCCGTAGTACTTGCGGGGGTTGTTGCTGATCACCCGCAGCCGATGGATGCCTAGATCGGTGATTATCTGACTCCCGATCTGATAGTCGCGGCTGTCGGCGGGCAATCCCAGCTCGAGATTGGCCTCCACCGTGTCCCGGCCCTCGTCCTGGAGGGCATAGGCCCGCAGCTTGTCCATCAGGCCGATTCCCCTGCCCTCCTGGCGGAGGTAGACGATGAGCCCGCTCCCGGCCCTCGCTATCTGGCGCATCGCCTGGTGCAGCTGGGCCTGGCAGTCGCAGCGCAGCGAGCCGAAGACATCGCCGGTGAGGCACTCGCTGTGGACCCTGACCAGGACCGGCTCGGGTAGCGGCAGCTCGCCCAGGAAGAGCGCCACGTGGACCGCCCCCGTGATCCGGTCCGCGAATCCGATCGCATGCCAGGGCCCCGACTCGGTGGGGATTTCGGTCTGAGGCCCGCGGTCCAGCAGCCGCTCCCGCTGGCGCCGGTGGGCGATCAGGTCGGTGATGGTGATGATCGGGATGTGGTGGCGGCGACTGAAACGCTCCAGCTCCGGCCGGCGCGCCATGCTGCCGTCGCCGCTCGCGATCTCGCAGAGAACCCCGGCCGGCGTCAGCCCCGCCAGCTTGGCAAGGTCGACCACCGCCTCCGTGTGGCCGGCCCGCACCAGGACCCCACCCGGCTTGGCGCGCAGCGGGAAGATGTGCCCCGGGCGGACGAAGTCGGTCGCCTGGAACTCAGAATCCGCCAGCGCCCGGATCGTGACCGCACGGTCCCCAGCGCTGATCCCGGTGGTGACCTCGGGCGCGGCCGCGTCCACCGAGACCGCGAAGCCGGTGCTGAAGCGGGAGGTGTTGTGATCGAGCATGGGGGGCAGTTCGAGCTCGTCGAGACGGGGTCCCTCCATCGCCACGCAGATCAGACCCCTTGCCTCTCTCATCATGAAGTTGACCTGCTCGGGGGTCATGGTCTGAGCGGCAACGCAGAGGTCCCCCTCGTTCTCGCGCTCCTCGTCGTCCATGATGATCACGAACTGGCCCTGGGCGAAGGCCTTGGCGGCGTCGTCAATCGGGGTTATGGGCACTCTCAGGTCACCTCGCCTCAGGCCCGGGGCCGGCTGATTCGGGACGTGCCCGATGCGGCGCCACCAGGCGCTCCACCAATTTCGCGATCTGGTCGGCTTCCAGATTGACGAAGTCGCCTGGGTGGTATCCCGATGCGATGGTGCCGGCCACTGTGTGGGGGATCAGAGAGACCCTGATCGAGGCCACATCCGCGGGCCCGTCCGCGACGCTGACCAGGGTCAGCGAGCAGCCGTCGACGGCGATCGAGCCCTGGGGCACACAGTAACGAGCCACCGGAGCCGGGACCTCGATCTCCAGCCAGACGGCGTTCTCCTCCGGGTCGACGGCGAGGATCCGCCCCTGGGCGTCGATGTGCCCACTGACCAGGTGTCCGCCGACCGCGCTCTGCAGCTGCAGCGCCTGCTCCAGGTTCACCCGGTCGCCGATCCCCAACCCCCCCAGGGTGGTCCGGCGCAGGGTCTCCGGAATGACCTCGACCGCGATCCGGGCGGGCCCGGAGTCGATCAGGGTGAGACAGCATCCGCTGACCGCCACACTGTCGCCGACGTCACCCGCGATCCACTCCCGAGAGTGGCCGATGACCAGCCGCCCCGGCAGAGCGTGAGGGAGCGCCTCCACCCGGCCCACCGTCGAGACAATGCCCGAGAACAAGTCAAACCTCCGCGGTGAGACGCAAGTCGGGCCCCACCCTTGCCGTTTCCGTCCAGTGCAGCCTCCAGCCAGCCGCCAGCTGGACCGCGCCGGCGCCGCCGAAGGGCCCGGGGGCGCTGACCCCGCCCAGCACGATCGGAGCCACGTAGGCCACCACCCGGTTGCCCAAGCCCTCCGCCCGCATCGCCCCCAACAGCGTTGGCCCTCCCTCCACCAGCAGGCTGATCACCCCACGTCCGGCCAGGCGCACCAGCAGCTCCCTGAGCGGCACCACACCCCCGGACGCGGGAAGCTCCAGCACCTCGGCCCCCACCGCCTCCAGCCCGCGGCGGAGTTCCGGGTCCGCTCCCGCCACGGTGGCGATCAGGACCGGTGCGCCCGCCGAGTACAGGAGGCGGGCCGAGGGTGGCAGCCGCAAGTTGCTGTCGACCACCACCCGCAGCGGCTGCCGCCCGCCTTCGAAGCCGGCCCGAGCGCTCAGCTCCGGATCGTCGGCGAGAGCCGTCCCAACCCCCACCAGGATCGCATCGTGAGCGTGGCGCAACCGGTGCCCGTCGGCGCGCGCCTCCGCCCCGGTGATCCATCGCGACTCGCCCTGCGCGGTCGCGACCTTGCCGTCCAGGCTGATGGCCAGTTTGAGGGTTACGAAGGGTAGCCCGGTGCGCACCCACTCCGAGTAGAACTCGATCAGCCGCGCCGCCTCCTCGCGGCGCTCCCCGACGACCACTTCAATTCCGGCCTTCCGAAGCTCCCCCAGTCCAGCCCCAGCGACGGCGGGATTGGGGTCAACCATGGCGACGTGGACCCGGGCCACTCCCGCTGCGATCACCCGGCTCGTGCACGGCCCGGTCCGGCCCGTGGTGCAGCATGGCTCCAAGGTCACCCAGAGCTCAGCGCCTCGCGCCCGCTCACCCGCCTGAGCGAGAGCGAGCACCTCGGCGTGGGGTTCGCCCGCTCGCTGGTGGAAGCCCTCACCGACAACCTCGCCACCACTCACCACCACCGCACCCACCATCGGATTGGGCGCGGTGGCGAAGTCCGCTTGGGCGGCCAGCTCCAGAGCCCTCTGCATGGGCTCGAACCCAGGGTTCGCTCTCGCCGGTCCAGCCATCTCTCTCCCTGCTAGAGGGGCAGGGAGCTGGGCCTGGAGCGCGTCGATCCAGGCTTGTCCTCTCCCATCCAGACTCGAAGGGCAGACCGCCGGGCCTGTCTCTTCTGACTGTCGGCTCCGGAATTGCGCCGGATCCTGCTCGGCCAAGCGCACGCCTGGCTCCGCTCGCGGGCTGTCACCGCCGGTCGGGATTCTCACCCTGCCCCGAAGACACCGTCACGATAACACGCCCTCCACGCGTCGTGGCGCGAGCGAGTCATCACGACAATCCGGAGCGGCTCCAGTCGGTGGAACCCCGCGGGTATGCCGCGTCGCCCCCGGGGTGCGCCGGCATTCGCTAAGATCGGGCCAGCGCCGAGGTGGTGAAATGGTAGACACGCTGCTTTGAGGGGGCAGTGAGCGCAAGCTCGTCCGGGTTCAACTCCCGGTCTCGGCACCATTCCCAGTGCCGACCGACATCGGCGCACGCTCGGGTATTGGCTGCCGCTCCCGAGGCACCCCGGTCTCGAGTTCCGGGCACCGCCTGGGTCCGACGGTCCAGCCCGGCCCAGGCCTGGCTCGGCTCTGGATTCTCAGAGCCGGCCCGACGCCAGATGAATTCTGATTTTCCGACCAGGACTTCCACGCCTACGCCCGGCTTGCGATTCCACCTCCGGGCGGGGATTGTCATCCGCTACCAAGACGAGCCCCAACGGCTTCACGTCCGGGCCGACCGGGACCGATGGGGGCCGGCTCGAGACGTTCCTGTCCCAGTCGGCACCAAGAGTCCGCTGAGATGGCGACCGCCGGGAAGGTCGGTCGCGGGGGTGGAGCGGCGGCGCCGGCTCCACCCCCGACTTGGCCTGGGTAGAGCGCGCTCTACCGCTGCGAGTCGGCCCGCCGCCGACTCCGGAAGACCCCCATTGTGACCACGCCCGCCGCGATGGCCAGGCCCCCGACCAGCAGCAGCAGCGGGCCGCCGGGGGATCCGCCTATGCCCGCACCGGTCGTCGGCACCGGCACCAGTGGGGTCGCGGTGGGGGTGGCGGTCGGAGTGGGAGTCGCTGCGGCAGCCGGCGCACTCAGCAAGTACAGGTTGTTGCTGTCGGCGTTCCCGTAGTAGAGGGCCAACTGGTTGTTGACCACGATCGCCGCCAGGCCAAAGAGGGCACCGGCGGGAGCGGTCGAGTCGACGTTCAGAGTGCTCAACACCTGGCCTGTGGTGCTCAGCTCGATGAGGTCGTTGTTGCCGGCCCCATTGGCCACGACCAAGTTCCCGGAGGTGGGATCCACCACCACGTTTTGGGGCGAATTCAGGGGCGTCCCCGCAAGGATCGGCTTCGTCGTGGTCGCGCTGGTGGCGGTGGCGGCGCCTGGGATCGCCACCATCTGGTTGGACGAGTCCTCGGTCACGTACAGGTTCCCGTTGGCGGGATCGTAGGCCATGCCCTGAGGTCCCACGGTGGTGGCGGCGGTGGTACCGGCCGGGCTGGAGTCAAGCCCTGAGGCAATCAGTGTGTAGGTGGCGTTCAGCGGCTGGCCGTTCTTGGTTCCCGTGGGGTTGGGGTTGAGCCGCCAGACCTGACCGCCACCGGTTCCGGTGGTGCCGTCGCCGGCGTTCGTCCAGTAGAAGGCGACCTGCCCGTTGACGTCGCTGACCGCCTGACCCCAGACCCCATTGAAGTCCGTGGTGCCGGTGGTGGTGTTGTTGAAGGTTGCCAGGACGGTGCCCGTGGGCTTGACCGCAACCACGTCGCTGGCCGCACCACTGTAGGTCCCTGCCGAGTTGGCCGGTCCGTAGTCACCAAGCCAAACGATGCCGTTGACGGGGTTGATCGCGATCCCGACCGGTCCCACCACGCCATTGGTGGCACTTCCCTGGAAGAAAACGCTTGAGGTCCCGGTGGTTGGGTTGACCTCCAAGATGGTCGTGCCGGCCCCGGGGGTAGTGCTTGAGTTGAAGTCAGCGACCAGGACATCACCCGCCACCAGGTTGCCGACGGTGGTCGGCACGACCGTCAGTCCGTAGGGATTGACGTCTCCGTTCGGCGCCACCACCGAGCCCACCAGGGTGCTGCGGTAGGAGCTGAGTTGAATGGGGCTGGCGGCTGACGCCACGGTGGCCGATGCCAGGAGGGCCAAGAGGCTCACCACGAATCCCAGTTTGATCTTGCCCAACAAATTCATTCTCCTGATCGTCGTCACTGGTGGCCACCCGGGGGCGGTTTGCTGTCTCTTCAACGCCACTCCGGTGGATTCGGTTCAATCAGGGGCTGGCGGCGGCTCCAACTCCCCGGGCCGGGCATGGCACCAGCTGCGGTCCGAGCCGCCGGGACCGGTCCTCGAACCTTGGGGAGCGGGTCCCCTGAAGTGGCCCAGGCGCAGCCGAGCTGTCAGGTCACCATTTGGGGCTGGATCGAAGGAATCGTTGCGGGATCGGCGAGGTCGGGGGCGCATCCGGCGGTCGGCGGAGGGCTGGCCCTCCTCCTGGAGAGGGGGGAGGGCGCGCTGCGGGGTCTGGTCGGCGCTCCAGACCCACGGGCTCCCGCCGCCTTTGCCGGGCCTCAGATGGGTGGGAGGCGCCCGCGCCCCGGGTGCGAGCTTGGTGCGATCACGGTTGGCGGCGGCCGCTGCCCGCGGCGGCGGTCGGCGGAACCCGGCCAGTTTGAACCGTTGGCGGACCACCTTCGTTGCAGAACATATGAAACCCGAATGGGCGTCGAGACCCTCGGCCCGGTCCCAGATCACCAGGCCAGATTTCTCGATGCCGCAGTCGTCCCTCCCGCCGGGGGGCTCGGTTGCGGGTCCGTCGATCCGGCCGGATGACATCCAGCCAATGAGCCCAGGCCGCGCCCGCGCCGTGGCCCTGCCTGACCTCGTGCGAGCGCAAGCCCCTGGCTTCAGCCATGGGGTCGAGCGAGTCCCGAAGTGTTACAACAAGAACCTCGGCACGGAGCGCGGCTCCACCTCCACGACTTCGGGGGTTGCCGGT
>JAKAWF010000224.1 GCA_021817025.1 bacterium | reverse complement strand
GATGCTGGCGCAGTGGGCGAGGCCGCCAGAGCCAGTGCCGAGCTGGCGACCACGGGACTTCGAAACCAGCATCTCGTCATCAACGGGGTCTTCCCCGGAGTCCCCACGGAGGACCCCATCGCGGCTACCCTCGCCCGGCGCCAGCGCGAGGTCCTTGCCAGTCTGCCTGACAGTCTGTTGGAGCTGCCGACCGACTTCGTCAGCCTGACCGACACCCCGCCCCTGGGAGTCCGTGGGTTGCGGGCGCTGCTGCACCCCCGGTCCGGCGCCAAGACCGTGTCGTCTCCGGCCCACGCGCCCCTGGCCGTCGAGCAACGGTTCGAGCTGTCGGAACTGGTTGACCGCGTCGCGCGCCGGGGAAGCGGCCTGATCATGACGGTGGGCAAGGGTGGAGTCGGCAAGACCACCATGGCAGCGGCCATCGCTGTGGCCGTGGCCCGCAAAGGGGTCCCCGTCACCCTCTCCACCACCGATCCCGCCGCTCACATCTCCCTTGCCCTGAACGGAGACGGCGACCTCCCCGCCACCCTCGTGGTGGAGCGCATCGATCCCACCAGCGCCACTGAGGACTACACCCGCGAAGTGCTGGCCACAGCCGGAGCCGGCTTGGAAGGATCCGCCCGGGATGTGCTGGTCGAGGATCTGCGCTCCCCATGCACCGAGGAGATCGCGGTGTTCCGCACCTTCGCTGCCACCGTCGCCAAGGCGACGGATCGGGTGGTGGTGCTCGACACCGCACCCAGCGGACACACCCTGCTCCTGCTGGACACCGCCCGCAGCTTCCAGCGCGAGGTCAACCGCCAGTCTGCGAAGGTCCCTGCCGAAGTGGGCGCCCTGCTGGACCGGCTGACCGACGCGGACTTCACGACCATGCTCGTGGTCACCCTCGCCGAACCCACCCCGGTGCATGAGGCGCAGGCCCTCCACGAGGACCTGCTGCGGGCAGGCATCAGCCCGTCCGCCTGGGTGGTCAACCAGAGCCTGCTCGCGACCGGCACCAGCGACCCCCTCCTGGCCACCCTGGCCCGCCACGAGGAGCGCTGGATCGACGAGGCCGCGCGACGGGGCGGCAGGGTCGCGCTGGTCGCCTGGCAGCCGGTGGCACCGGTGGGGCCCAGAGCCCTCGAGGCCATGATCCTGTCCGATGCCGATCGCGAACTGGCTGGATTGGCCAGCTGAGGGCAGTCGCCGATGTCATGGCAGCGGGCCGGGCTGGTTCCCAGCTCGGTACCGTTGCCTCCTGCGAGGCCTCCCGCCGATCAGCCGGGTCAGGGCCAGGGCCCGGGAGTGGCTCAACCTTCAGCACGACCCCGGCAACGTGGTGTCAGTTGGGGAAGTCACGAAGAAGCCGCCGGGCGGGCAGACCCGGTAAGCCACCACGTCCCTCGCTCTGCCGAAGGTTCGTGGAGGTGAGAAGCGGCGGGGTTGGACGACGTAAAGGGGCGTTGAACGGACGTGAAGCGGGTGCCGATGGTAGCCGGAGTCGAGTCCGTCTACCAGCTGAGGGTCACGCTCAAAGGCGCGCAGCCTCCGATCTGGCGCCGCCTGCAGGCGCCGGCAGCCATCGATCTCCGAGAACTCCATCTCCTGTTCCAAGTGGTGATGGGCTGGCACAACGAGCACCTCTACGAGTTTCGCGTGGGGCAGCGCTACTTCGGTGAGCCTGAGCCCAAGTCCTCGGGCTTGGAGGGCTTCGGCCCACCGACGCAGGACGCTGGCAAGACACGCCTCGTTGAGATCGCGCCCCGAGCGGGAAGCAAATTCCTCTACACCTATGACATGGGTGACAGCTGGGAGCATCAAGTCCTGGTGGAGAAGGTGCTCGAAGCAGATCCCGGGGGGCACCTTCCCGCCTGCCTGGCGGGAGAGCGGGCCTGCCCGCCTGAGGACTGCGGCGGGGTCTGGGGCTATGGGGACATCCTCACAGCTTTGCAAGAGCCCAGCGCCCCCCAATCAGCGGAGTTGCTGGAGTGGCTGGAAGACGGCTTTGAGCCGGACAAGTTCGACCTCGCCGCGGTCAATGCTCAGCTCTCTCGCTGGCGAACCAGGGCCGTGGCGAGCGCCCCGCGCGTCGGTGAGATGACGGGCGGCACACTGCTTGCTGGCTTCGCGGCCTGGGAACTCGATCGGCAGTCGCCGTTACAGGCCCCGCTGTCGGGCCGGTGTTCCCCGGAGGAGTGATGGGACGGGCGAGCAACCGCAGGAAGCAGCGCAGGACCAAGCACCAGACGGAGATGCGGGCGGCCGGTGTCGACGCTATGCGAGGGCTGGCGGGTCTGCTCCGCTCCAAGCAGGAACGGCTGGCGGCGGTCAGGAAAGCATGGAGCACCGCATCTGGAGCGGCCCCAGCCCGCCCGACCCGCTGGCCAGACGACTCCCTCGGGGACCGCTTCGCCTCCTCGGTCCTGCTGCACGCGGCGAAGGCGCCGCGTCTCCAGGAAGCCTCCGTCCCTGACGCCTCCGTGATCACCCCCGACCCAGCCCAGTGGTCGGTGGCCATGGAGATCCTGATCCGGTCGGTCACTGTCGACGGGCGCAACGTCGACGACCCGGCGGTCCAGAGTCTCTGCGAGGCGGTGCGCCCTCTCGCTGAGGCGGAGCTGGCCGACGCCCGGAAGGCCGAAACTGACGCTGAGGAAGACGGCTTCAGACGGATGGCCCACGTACCCGGCTTCGAGGACGAGGACGGACCGGTCTTCCTGCTGGGCTGCGGCGCTCTGGTCGACGCCGTCTGGACCCTGATCGGGGACGACCCGCTGGAGCCGGTCCTCGAGATGCTGGCGCAGCGGCTCGCCGGAGCGCGGCTCGGTGTCGATGGCGGGATGCTGGCCGAGGCAGCACTGCGGGCATTCGCCCAGCACCACCTCTTGGAGCAGCCCGGGGACGTCGAGTTCCTGGAGCGGCTCGGCCCCTCGCGGTCGGGGGATCCCCTCGTGGACCTGGTTCTCGATGGCATGGTCGGACCCAACGACGCGCTGCGTCTGGGACTGCAGGTGCTGCAGGTCCTGTCCGGGCTGTGCCAGAGTGAGCAGATGTCGGTTCTGCCGGGTGCGGGGGAATGAGGAGCATGGGATCGGCATCTGCGTCGCTCGATGAGCCCCGGCGCCCCAGGGCAGTAGTGCGATCATGGGGCCAATGAGAGAAACGACTGGCACGCCTGCTGGGCCAGGAGCTGGCTTGGGGCTCTCAAGAGTGCCGAGGGCACTTCGTGAGGACGTCGCCGCGGTCTCAGCCCTGATCGACCAGGTGTGCAACGAACACCTTGACGCCGAGTATGCCGAGCTGTGCGGGCGCTTGCTCGGACAGCTGGCACGCAAGCGCCCCTCCCCCCTGGCTCGCGGGGACCTTCGGGTGTGGGCGGCGGCAGTGCTCTACACGGTGGGCGGCATCAACTTCCTGTTCGACCCAAGCCAGAAGCCGCACCTTCGGGGCGAGGACCTCGCCAGCATCACTGGGGTAGCCAAGTCCACTCTGGCCAACAAGGCCAGCCTTATCCGCCGCACCCTCCGAATCGACCCCCTCGCCCCCGAGCTGTGCCGACGGGAGATGCTCGAACACCACCCCTACGCGTGGCTGGTCGAGATCAACGGCCTCGTCGTCGACGCCCGCATCTTGCCTCCAGAACTCCAGGAGGAAGTGCGGCGCAGGGGCCTGGTGCGATGGCTCCAACCGCCTCCGGCGACCTCACCACCGTAAGTCCGCCACAGCACGAGCCACCCGCCTGAGCATCACCAGCTTCCGCCAGCGGTTGACCTGGGCAGGGTCGCTCTGCCCCACCTGCCGCCAAGAGCCGCGCCTGCCGGATGAGGATGAGGACCCAAACGGCTGACCCGGGCTGAGTCAAAGGGGTTCTGGCTACGCGGACGTTTCCACCTGCCCCATGTCGGGAGGTAACCCCGTGGCGTCGACCTTGAGTCACGGTGCATGGTGACGTGCGTGAAGGCGTTGGTGAGGCTGCCGGGGCCGGCAGTTCGACAACGGAGGCGCCACCCATGACAAGTGCAACCAAGATCGCCGCTGCGAAGACGGCCGTGGTGCTCATCGAGCCCCAGAACGACTTCCTCTCACCGCGCGGGAAGGTGTACGCCTTCATCAAGGATGAGTTCGCCCGCAGGAACGTGGTCGACAACCTCGGGGGGCTGCTGGCAGGGGCCCGCGAGAGGGGCGTGAAGGTCATGTACGTTCCCTTCCACCCGTTCGAGAGGGGGCTCCCGGCGCTGCAGCCGGGCGGGCCCGCGAGTGCGGGGCTCCCGGGGACGCTGATGCCAAGCCGCATCGAGCAGATCCGAGTACATCATCGGATTGGCTACCGCGATGAGGGGGAAGTCTGCCTGGAGTGCGGCCATGCCTGGCCGTGCGACACCGCGGTGGCGATGGAGGAGATCGGCGAGCTTCGCCACCGGAGCGCCCTGCTCGACGTCTCCGGACTGGACAGCCAGGAGATTGTTCCCCAGATCAGGCCCAGGGCGGGCGACATCATCATCGAGGGCAACAAGACGCTCGATGCCTTCTACTCGACGGAGCTCGACCATCTCCTGCGCGCCAACGAGATCGAGTACGTGGCATTCACCGGGTTCCGCACCAACTGGTGTGTCGAGTCGTCCGCGCGGTCTGCGTATGACAAGGGCTATCGCGTGATCGTGGTGTCCGACTGCACGGCCACCGACACCGACGAAGAGCAGCGATACGCGGAGACGTCCATCTTCCCGAAGATCGGCCAGGTCATGACCGCGGCCGAGTTCCTCGCAGCGGTCGAAGCAGCGATTGCCATCCCTGCGGCGTTCCTGGGGTGACGGCAGTGGCTCTCGAATCACGGCCGACTCCGAAGTGGGGTCGGCGTTGCGGGTGTCGGTAGCGGGCGTGCGTCAACAGCAGGAGTGCCGACCGGCAACCAGGACCAGCAGCGCTGCTCTGAAGGCACCAGGGAAGCGCCTGTCAGGGCTGGCCAATGGCGCCGGCGGGCTGGGCGAGCCTCAGGGCCTGCGCAACGGCCCCGTGGGTGGCTGTGTGAGTCAGGCGCCGCTGTGCCGTCCCCTGACGGCCCGACCAAGGTCGGCAACCAGTCCAGCATGGTCCCGCTTCGCCTGGCGCCGCCCCCCGCCACGGACGGGCCCCACATGCGCGAACGAGATGACGTTCGCCGCGGTGGCGGCACCGAGATCGGCCTCGGCGATGCGGAGGCTGGCCGCATCGAGGGCTCGGCGGTGGGGGTCGGCGGTCCTCACCTGGACAGGCGCCGGGCCAATGGAGGGCGGCTGCGGGGTCGGTGCCGAAGCGGTCCTCCAAGTCATGCGCGGACAGCGACCAAGCAAGGAGGTGCGCTATGAGTGACGCAGAGCCAAATCGGGACCGGCTGACGGTGACCGACAGCCGGACCGGCAGGACCTACGAGCTGCCGATCACGGATGGGACGGTCCGGGCCCTCGACCTCAGGCAGGTGAAGGTCTCCGCGGACGATTTCGGACTGATGGCCTACGATCCCGCCTATCAGAACACCGCCAGCTGCCGGAGCACGATCACCTACATCGACGGCGACAAGGGCATCCTGCGCTACCGGGGATATCCAATCGAGGAGCTGGCCCAGAGCCGCAGCTTCTTGGAGGTCGCCTACCTCCTCCTCAACGGCGAGCTGCCCACGGGAGAAGAGCTCGAGACGTGGACCGTGGAGATCACCAACCACACCTTCATCCACGAGAACATCAAGCGCTTCATCGACGGCTTCCACCACGATGCCCACCCGATGGGGATGCTGGTCAGCGTGGTGGGGGCGCTCTCGACGTTCTACCCCGAGTCGAAGCAGATCCACGATCCGGCCACCCGTCACCGCGAGATCGTGCGCCTGATCGCCAAGATGCCCACCATCGCCGCCTTCGCCTACCGCCACGCCATGGGCCTCTACTACGCCTACCCCGATGACGACCTCTCCTACACTGGCAACTTCCTCAACATGATGTGGCGGGCGACCGAGTTCAAGTACCGGCCCAACCCGGTCTTGGAGCACGCCCTGGACGTGCTGCTGGTGCTCCACGCCGACCACGAGCAGAACTGCTCCACCAGCACCATGCGGCTGGTGGGAAGCTCCCAGG
>JAKAWF010000223.1 GCA_021817025.1 bacterium | reverse complement strand
GCATTGCAGGTGCCCAGGGTCAACCGGCCCCCCAAGGTCGGCTGAGAGGCAGGACATGGTCTTCCATGTTCTTGCCTACTGTGGAACTCCCCGTTCTCCCCGCAGGGGTCGACGGAAGGCGGCAGGTCCGCCAGCAACTGCTCGTCGAAGGCGCGCCCCACAAAGTCTCCCGCCAGCTGGCGCGGGTCCACGCAGGTGGGCACCGCCCGGATCCCGGCCGCGATCTGGACGTGCGCCAGTTGACGCGTCGGGCGACCCCACAGAGGAAAGAGCGGGGATACGCCGGTGTCGGCCATCCTCTCGTCCCGATACGCTCTGACGTCGGCCAGGAAGAGGTCTCCGAACACCAGATGCCGGACGCCCTGCTCCCGGGCCAGCCGTGTCGCCGCCGCCATCCTGGTCTCGTAGGTCGAGTTGGGGCATGGATCCGGCAGCTCAACCCAGTGCACCGGCAGGCCCAGCCGCTCCGCCTGGGCCCCCACCAGGGTTCGGCGCACCGCGTGCATCGCCACCCGGTTCGCCGCAGAATTGACGGTGGCCAGCAATCCGACCACCTCGATGTTGCCGCGGCGACGGATCTCCTCCAGGGCCAGCGCGCTGTCCTTGCCGCTGCTCCAGCTGATCCAGCCACGACCGCGTTCCTCGGTCACTGGGCTGCCTCGCCTACAGCAGGTACGGACAGTGCCGGCAGCCCAGACCACAACACCGGCCTCGGTCGAGCAGGGTTCTGGCGGTGAGGACCACCAGGCCGGTCTCCGGGTCCCGATACCCAGCCTGCCCCTGGGTCATGGCCGCGTCATGGGCGGCCAGGATCTGGGCCAATCGGGGATCCGATGGCGCCACGCGGCTCGGATGCGGCTGGTTCAGCGGACGGAGCAGGAACCGCGCGGGCACCGACCCATGATATTCACCAGCGCAAAGTGACGGCACCCCAGCCCAAACCAAGTAGCCGGCACGCGGCGGCAGCGGCGCGCTCACGTGGAGTCGAGTTGTTCCCCACCGTCCCCCAAGCCGTCCCGGCGCCGAGGCCCGGCTGGAGACGTCACGGACTCAGCTGGACGGCCTCGCCACAAGCTGAAGGCCCAGCCGGGGACGGCTTCCCGGCCTCGGGTGTCGGAACTCCGAACGGAGCCTTCCCCGTCAGTGGCTCTCGGTGGCCGCGGCCGCCGCGTCGGGCTGGTGGTCTCGCCGCTCGCCTCGCCCGGGCTGGAGGGTGAACAAGCTGCCGACGCGATAGCGCCGGCGCGCGATCCAGAAGGCGAACAGCCCGCTCACCGTGGCAACCCCCTGGTCGGCCAGCCGCTGCATCAGGGCCACCGCGGTAGCCTCAGCAGGAGGCAGTCCGACCACGATCAGGAGCCCTGCGAAGGTGGCCTCTGAGGCGCCGAGTCCGCCGGGAATGAGGCTGATCGCGCCCGCGATGCTGGCCACGGCATAGACCGAGGCCGCCTCGGGCCAGGTGAGCGCGCCTGGGTCCAAGGCGCTGACGACCAAGAAGAAGACCGTGGTCATGGCCGCCACCTGAACCAGGCTGATCAGCGACCAACCGATGGTGTCGGCGCGGTGAAGCAGGCCGGCCAATTCGGCCCGGAGCTCGTCCAGGGGGTCGAGCAGGCGGCGCAGGCCCAAGATCCGCGACATCACGTTGTGAAGTCCGCAGAAGATCGGTGGAACGGTCAGGACGGCCAGGGCCAGCAGCGCCACCAGGAGCGCTGCCACCGGGACGGCCAGCGCCAGGTGGAACTCGAACAGCCCTGGAACCGCCACCACCACCAGGAGCAGCCCGTAGATCAGCTCCTGCACCGTGACCGTGGCCAGCACATCGCTGAACGAGACCCGGGCCGCCCGGGCCGCCAGCACCACCCGGGTCAACTCTCCCAGCGGCAATAGGGTCGTGACCTGACCGGCCAGGTTCAGCAGCACCGTCTCCCCCATCGGCAGCCTCGCCCCCACGTCCCTGAGCAGGAACTGCCACCGCACCCCCTGGAGCACGTAGTAGCCGAGCGAGCAGGCGACGATCGCGGGCACCAGCAGCAGGTTGAAGTGCTCCAGCGCCGATCCCAGCTTGGCCGGATTGATCACCAGGATCAGCGCGGCTATCCCGGCCAGGCCGATCGCCCCAGCCAGCCAAGTCGCGAGGTGACGACCGCTCAGGCTGGCTCGGAGGTGCCCGGAGGTCATGTCTGCAAGCCCACAGCCCCAACCGCAGCGGCGGCCCCGACCCTGGCCGGCGCGCCCCGGGCCCCGTCCCCTCGACGCCAACCGGGCACTCCCGACCTCCCCCGTGGCCCCCGGAGGAGCGCACTCCCCTCACCGACCCACCGCTCCCAGCCGATGACGGCTGGCGCCGGGGCCCACCACCATCCTGGAGGACCGATGGGCCCGGCCGCCACCGCCCGCCGGGAAGGCGCGACGCAGGGCCCGGGCCGCCAAGTGGCCGCGCGCGCCCGAGTCCGTGGTCCGCTCAGAATCAAACTCCCCGTCAACTTTGCACAGTGGCCCAAGCGGGGCACCCAGAGCGCTCAAGTATCCCCCCTTCCGTGGGCCGGTAAACTTGTTCCCAGTGGGTCCGGGGACGTCCCGATCGGAAGTCGCCCAATCGGCGGGCCTGTCGGAACTCCGTGGCCCGCCCATCAATCACATCCAGCACTGTCGAGGGTTAGCCGACGGGGCCGACCATGTGACAGCTCCAGGGGAGATCCTCAACTGCACCCTGAACGCGAGATCGAGGCGGCCGGCAAGCATGGCCCTGGAGTGGGAGGTTGGCAGGCGTCCCAACTCGCCCCCGAGAGCACCTTGAGGACGTCGGGCAGGCCGGCCCCATCCTCGCCAGGGGCAGCGGTGCCGGAGCGGCCACCGCCGACCTGGCCAAGCCCCACCAGGGCAGTGGGTCGAAATTGATCCAGCTCCCCGTCGTCGCCACGTCGGAGATCGTCGGTCAGGCCGAGCGGCGACGCACCTTCGCGATCATCAGCCATCCCGACGCCGGCAAGACCACCCTCACCGAGAAGTTCCTCCTGTACTCCGGCGCCGTCTTCAATGCCGGTGCGGTCAAGGCGCGCGAGGGACGCCGCCAGGCCACCTCGGATTGGATGACCATGGAGCAGGACCGCGGGATCTCGATCACATCCACCGTGCTCCAGTTCCCCTACCGCGACCATGTCGTCAACCTCCTCGACACCCCCGGGCACCGGGACTTCTCGGAGGACACCTACCGCGTGCTCACCGCCGCCGACGCGGCGGTCATGGTGTTGGATGTCGCCAAGGGGATCGAAGCTCAGACTCTCAAGCTGTTCGAGGTGTGCCGGGCTCGCCGCCTGCCGATTCTCACCTTCCTCAACAAGTGCGACCGGCCGGGACGGGAACCCCTGCAGCTGCTCGATGAGATCAGAGAGCGGATCGGTCTGTGGGCCACCCCGGTGACATGGCCGGTCGGAGAGCCCGGAGAGTTCCACGGGGTGGTCGACCGCCGGAGCGGCGCCTTCGTGCGCTTCACCCGCACCGCTAGGGGGAGCAGGGTCGCCCCGGAAGAGCTCGTGCCCCCGGATCAGGCCGCTCGAGAGGAGGGTGACGCCTGGGGCAGGGCCAGCGAGGAGCTCGCGCTCTTGAGCGCTGTCGGGGCCGACCTCGACCTTGACTCGTTCCTCGCCGGGGAGTCCAGCCCTCTCTTCGTCGGGTCCGCCCTCACCAACTTCGGGGTGCGCCACCTGCTCGACGCCCTGATCGACCTGGCTCCCTCGGCCCAGCCCAGAACCGGGGTGGAAGGCGCGGCCCGACCGTTGGTCTCGGACTTCTCTGGGTTTGTCTTCAAGAAGCAGGCCAACATGGACCCCTCGCATCGGGATCACGTGGCCTTCGTCCGAGTTTGTTCCGGCCACTTCGAACGCGGCATGACCCTCACCCACGGCCCCACCGGACGGTCATTCGGCACCAAGTACGCCACCTCCGTGTTCGGGGCGGATCGCAGGTCCATCGAACAGGCATTCCCCGGGGACGTGGTGGGCTTGGTCAACGCCGCCGATCTGCGCATCGGCGACTCCCTCTACGCGGGGGAGCCCGTGGAGTATCCGCAGATCCCCACCTTCGCGCCCGAGCTGTTCGCCACCGCCCGGCCCCGTGACTCGGCCCGCTTCAAGCAATTCCGGCGCGGCCTCGATCAGCTCGAGCAGGAAGGCGTGGTGCAGGTGCTTCGCGACCCCGATGGCGACCCGGCCCCGGTCCTGGCGGCCGTGGGCGCGATGCAGTTCGAGGTCCTGACCCAGCGCCTGCAGCATGAGTTCGGAGCAGCGGTGGACCTGACGCCCACCCCCCACCATCTGGCCCGGCGCACTGACAAGGCCACTGCCGCCGCACTCCGAAATACTCGCGGGGTGCGCATCCTGGCCAGGCGTGACGGCACCCTGCTGGCCGCTTTCGAAAGTCCCTTCTGGTTGGATCACCTGCGGGCTGAGCACCCGGCTTGGGTTCTGGACCCGGTTGTCCCCGGATGACGCTGATCGAGCTCCCACCCCGGGCACGACGCCGGACCGCCGTGATCCCAGCGGCAAAGGCGATCGGATGACCCAAGACGTCTCCCCTTCGCTGCTGCTCGACCTGTACGAACTGACCATGGCGGACGCCTATCGGCGGGAGGGCATCGCCGACCGCGCGGCGACGTTCAGCTTGTTCGTACGCTCCCTTCCAGCCAGGTGGGGCTACCTGGTTGCCGCCGGCCTTGAGGACTGCCTGCGGTGGCTGGAAGAGCTCCGGTTCAGCGACTCGGACCTGGCGGCGATCGACCAACTGGGTGTGTTCCCACCTGAATTCTTGGAGTGGCTCGCCAGGCTGCATTTCACCGGGTCGGCCCGAGCGGTGCCGGAGGGCAGCATCGTGTTCGCCGGTGAACCGATCCTGGAGGTCGCAGGGCCCATCGGGGAGGCGCAGCTGGCCGAGACCTACCTGCTGAACCAGATCACCCTCCAGACCACCCTGGCCACCGAGGCCAGTCGCTGCCGCCACGCGGCCCAGGGACGTGCGGTGATGGACTTCGCGCTCCGCCGCGTCCCCGGTACCGACGCGGGGATGAAACTGGCGCGCAGCAGCCGCCTGGTCGGCCTCGGGGGGACCAGCAACGTGGCCGGCGCCATTCGCTACGGCCTTCGCCCGAGCGGCACCATGGCCCACTCCTTCGTCCAGGCCCACGCTGACGAGGCCGAGGCATTCCGAGCCTACGCTCGGGTTTTCAAGGAAGCGACGGTGTTGCTGGTGGACACCTACGACACCCCCCGGGGCATTCAGTGCGCCATACAGGTGGCCCAGGAGATGCGGGCCCAGGGGATTGAGCTCCGCGGCATCCGACTCGACTCCGGTGACCTTGGCGCACTTTCGGCTCTTGCCAGGCGTGACCTCGATGAGGCTGGATTCCCCACCATGACGATCTTCGTCAGCGGCGGCCTTGACGAGTACAAGATCCATGACTTGGTCGAGAGGCAGCGAGCGCCCATAGACGGCTTCGGAGTGGGTACCTCGCTGGGTGCCGCCGGAGGCGCACCCACGCTCGATACCGTCTACAAGTTGGTGAGCTACGACGGCCGCCCGGTGCGCAAGACCTCAACCGGCAAGGCGACATGGCCGGCGGCCAAGCAGATCTGGCGCGACCCCGATTGGAGCCGAGATGTCATCGCCCTGGCTGACGAGGTGGCCTCTGGGAGCTCCCAGGTGCCGCTGCTGGAGACCGTGATGCGCTCCGGGCACCCCACGGCCGCCGGCGGAGCGACCCTGGCCCAAGCCAATGACTTCTTTGAGCAGCAGTGGAAGGGCCTCCCCGATTCATTGAAGAATCTCGAGGCCCCCGCGCGACACCCAGTGCAGCCCAGTCAGGCCCTGCAGCGCCTGACCGAGGAGCTGGACCTGCTCCAGCGGGCCGGATCAGACATCGCCGCTGACAAGTCCCTGCCCTGGCGCTGAGCGATCCCCACCGCGCTGGCAACCGTTGCCACACAGTGAACTCTAGTAAGCCCACTGCTAGTGGCACCCCTTCTCGGGGTTCCTCTCCCGTTGCCGGGATCGGTTCTGGCCTCACCGTGGAACGCGCACCGCCGAGGCAGTGGTCTT
>JAKAWF010000222.1 GCA_021817025.1 bacterium | reverse complement strand
GCGTCTGTGGCCCGCCTCGAGGTCTTCATGAGGCGTGGGCCGGGATGGGAAGTCTACCCGACTAGTGCCCAAGTGACAAGTCGAGCCTTGGTGCCGGGTGTGCGACAAGGTGTGGGCTCCGATTGACGTAGAGATCGGAGGCGGGCCATACTGTAAGCGTTGTCGCTTACAGTATGGGGGCAGCTCACCGTGACCAATTCCGAGGACCGAGATCTGGCGGGGCTCGAGACCCAGAGGACCAGGTTGCACGGGCAGCTGGCCAGTGTGGGTGACTTCCGGCGAGGCAGCCTGGTCAGCACCTATCGGCGCTGTGGAAAGACCTATTGCGCCTGCTCCGACCCTGACCATCCTGGACACGGGCCCATCAGCCTCTTGACCAATTCGGTGGACGGCAAGACCGTCACCCGAGCGGTCCCAGATGGACCCACTCTGGCCAAGGTGCAGCAGGAGGTGGCCCGCTACAAGCAGTTCAAGGCGGTGGTTGACCAGATTGTGGAAGTCAACGAGAAGATCTGTGACGCTCGGCCAGTCTCGGCACTGGCCGGGACCCCGCCCCAGGAGGGGTCCAAAAAAAGGGGCTCTTCGCAGAGCTCCAAGCGGAGTTCTCCGCCGAGGTAGAGCGGCTCAGCCAGCTGGCCGCCAGCCAGCTCAGCGATCCCTCGGGGAAAGGACTGGAGACCGTCGAGCTGGCGATTCGCACCGCTGCGACCAGGCTTGGAGGCAGCCTGCTGGAGGGGCTGCTCGAGCTCGACTTAGGGCATCGTGGCACCCGGGTCGACTGTGGCGCGGGCCATCTGGCAGAGTTCTGCGACTATCGGGCCAAGACCATCGACACCGTCCTCGGGCCCGTCCGCCTCCGCCGGGCCTACTACCACTGTCAGGAGTGCGGCCACGGACGCTTCCCCAGGGACGAGGAACTGGGAGTGGCCGACGGCTCGCTCAGTCCCGGGTTGCGGCGGATGGTGGCCAGAGTGGGCAGCCAGGAGCCCTTCGGCCAGGGCAGTCGGGACCTCGAAGAATTGGCCGGAGTCCATCTCACCAGCAAGCGCGTGGAGCGCAGCTCCGAAGTTGACGGAGCCAGGATCCAGACCGCCATCGAGGAGCAGGCCCAGGCGGTGCTCGCGGGCAAGGTGATCCCTCTGCTCGGCTCCGCACCAATCCCCAAGCTATACGTGGCCATGGACGGCACCGGGGTTCCCGCCGTGCCTGCCGACACCGTGGGGCACCCTGGCAAGTCAGCCGATGGCCGAGCTCACACTCGGGAGGTCAAGCTGGGGTGTCTCTTCACCCAGACGACTCTGGATGAGAAGGGCCATCCGGTTCGAGATCCCCTCTCCTCCAGCTACGTCGCGACCATGGATACCGCCGCCGGCTTCGGAGGCTTGGTCTACTCTGAGGCCCAGGGGCGAGGCCTCAGCCGTGCGGAGCAGGTGATCGCGCTGGGGGATGGCGCACCCTGGATCTGGAACCTCGCCGGCGAGCATTTCCCCAGCGCGATTCAAGTCGTTGACCTGTTCCACAGCCGGGAGCATCTGTACGACCTGGCCCGTCTGGCCTTTCCCCTGCCCACCGATGAGTCACGCCTCTGGCTGGCAGCGCGCCTCGCCGAACTGGACGGCGGCGAGGTTGAGAAGTTGCTGGCTGCGGCTCGCCGTCTGCACGGCCCGGACACTCAGATGGAGGGAGTCGACAAAGCGCTGGGTTACTTCGAGACCAACCGTTTGCGGATGCGTTATGCCCACTTCCGGGAGATGGGCCTGTTCGTCGGCTCCGGGGCAGTGGAGGCAGGATGTCGTGCCGTGGTGGCTCAGCGCATGAAACTCTCGGGAATGCGTTGGTCCGTGCGTGGCGCCGCCGCCATCGTCACTCTTCGCTGCCAGGCATCCAGCCACCGCTGGGAGGAAGTCTGGAAGTGGCTCCCCTTACAGACCACCGTTGCCTGACCCTATCTACCCACAAATCTGTCGCACGCCCCTTGGTGCCGGGCGGCGATCTGCCCTGGGTCGCGGTCCGGCCAGATGGCTGCGTGGGTGGGGCCGAGCCTCGCTCTCCCCTCAGGCTGGACCTCACCCGCCGTGGCGCCAAAATCGGGCCCTCTCGGCCCGGGTAGGATGGCCGGTCATGGTCGACGAGAGCTGGGATCGAGACAACCTCGCCTGGTGGGAGGAGCGGGTCGACCTCCATCTGGGCTCCGATTTATACGACCTGCCCTCCTTTCGGGCCGGGCGCAGCTCGCTCTTCCCGTACGAGCTGGAGGAGCTGGGAGAGGTAGAGGGCAAGGAGTTCCTCCACCTGCAATGTCACGTCGGGCTGGACAGCATCTCCTGGGCCCGGCTCGGAGCCCGGGTCACGGGCCTCGACTACTCTCCGAGGGCGGTTGCCGCCGCCCGCCGGTTGGCCGAGGAGGACGGCGTCACAGCCCAGTTCACCTTGTCCAGCGTGGCGGACGCGCCCTCCGCCCTGAAGCGGCGGTTCGACATCGTCTATACCGGGAAGGGGGCGCTCCCCTGGCTGCCCGACTTGAGCTCCTGGGCCGAGGTCGTGAACCGCCTGCTGCGACCGGGTGGGCTCCTCTATCTGGTGGAGTCCCATCCGCTCATCGATTGCATGGGGGAGACTCCGGACTTCGAGCTGGACTACGTCGACCCTGAGGCCACGTCGTGGGATGAACCGGGGGACTACGCGGTCCCGGAGGCAGTCACCGAGAGCAATCGGACCCATGAGATGGTCCACCCTCTCGGGGAGGTGGTGAGCTGTTTGGCGCAGGCGGGGCTGGAGATTCGGCTTCTCCGGGAGCGCAGCGAGATCTTCTTTGCCCGCTTTCCGCAGCTGGTGCCAGCGGAGCCTGGTGTCTGGAGGCTGCCTCCCGGTTGGCCCCGGCTACCCCTCAGCTACTCGCTGCTCGCCCAGAAGAGCTAGCTCCGGTGGGCTGTGCGGGGCTGCAGATCCTCTTCGGCCCGCCTGCTCGTGGAGACGAGTTGGGGAATCTGGTGACGCCGCCTCGAGTGACGCCGATCGCACGAGTCTGTAGCGAGACCTTCACCAGTTCGCAATTTGCCCCTCGGGGTGGGTGGTGGTAGGCTAACCGCGTGCCCCGGGGCAGGTCCCCGGATTCATGTCGCCCCCCCCTCTCGGGGCGTCCCTTTCGGGGGGCGCCCTTTTTTTTGCCCTACTGGGGATTGAGCTCCGCCAGCACCCGCAGCCCCTCCAGGAGCACCAAGGGGTCGATCACGTCTACGCCGTCCACCATGGGGCCGACAAGCTCGGCCAGCCCCCCGGTGGCGACGACCTGGGCCGGTGTCCCAAGCTCAGCCCGGATCCGCCGCAGCAGCCCCTCCGCCTGGGCTGCGGCCCCGAACATGATTCCCGATTGCATGGAGGAGACGGTGTTGGTTCCCAGCACCCGGTCGGGAGTCACCAGGTCGACGCGAGGGAGCCTTGCCGCCCGCGCGAACAGCGCATCCACCGACATCTGCAAACCCGGCGCGATCGCCCCCCCCAGATAGTCCCCGTCTGGACCGACGGCATCGAACACGGTGGCCGTGCCGAAGCTGACCATGATCGCCGGGGCCCCGTAGCGGTGGCGCACACCCACGGCGGTGGCGATCCGGTCCGCACCCACGTCGCGGGGCGGGTCGTAGTTGACCCGCATCCCGGTGATGGTCCCGGGCCCGACCAAGAGCGGCTCGCGGCGGAAGTACTCCCGGCTGGCCTCCCGCAGAGGTTGGTTCAGGGGAGGGACCACGCAGCTGATCGCTACTTGGCGGAATTCAGGTGCGATGCCCCGGTGGGCAAGCAGCTGCAGCAGCTGGCCCCCGAGCTCGTCCGGGGTGGCATCCCGGTGGGTGGCGAAACGCCCGTGGGCGAGGAGCAGGTCCCCCTCGAATACCCCCACCGTAAGGTTGGAGTTGCCCGCGTCCAGCGCCAGCAGCACCAAGATCCCTCCTCAGATCGGGCCGGTCCGGCCAAGCCGGACTATAGCCGGGTCGCGGGTGGGAGATACTGACCGCAGAGAGTAAACCCCAAGGACGGTGTGTCTTGCCCGCAACGCTCAGCGCCAGCTCCCTCCGCATCGGCTGCGTGGAGCTAGCCAATCCGATCTTCATAGCCCCCATGGCCGGGATCACCGACCGTCCCTTCCGGTCCATGGCTCGGGAGTTGGGGGCTGGCCTCACCTGCAGCGAGATGACCGCGGCCGCCGCCCTGGTGCGCGCGCCCGAGGACAGTCTGGAGCGGGTCCTGGACCTGGCTCCGGACGAACACCCGGTGGCGGCGCAGCTGGTGGGCAACGACCCGCAGATGATGGCGGATGCCGCTCAGATCTGCGTCGCCATGGGGGCCGACATCGTCGATGTGAACCTCGGTTGTCCCGTACCCAAGGTGGTCCGCCTCGGCTCCGGAGCGGCCTTGGCACGCGAGATCGATCGCACCGCGGAGGTGCTGGGGGCGATGGTCTCGGCGGTGCCGGTCCCGGTGACCGCCAAGATGCGCCTGGGATGGGATCACGACACCATCAACGCTCCGGAGCTGGCCCGGGCCCTGGAGTCCGTGGGGGTGGCCGCGGTCACGGTTCATGGTCGCACCCGCTGCCAGCGATACACGGGATTCGCCGACTGGGAGCAGATAGCCCGCGTCAAGGAGGCGGTGCGGGCCATCCCGGTCCTCGGTTCCGGGGACGTTCGCGACCCCCGTGAGGTGGAGCGCCGGATCCGGGCTGGGGTGGTGGACGGGGTGGTGATCGCCCGGGGGATGATGGGTGACTGGCACCTGCTGCGGCAGACCGTTGCCCAGCTCCGCCAGGGAGACCCGGGGGCCGACCCCACTTTTCAGGAGCGGCTCAAGCTGGCCAGGGAGCACTGGAACCGGATGGTGGTGTTCCACGGGGAGCGGCGCGGGGTGCGGCTGGCGCGCAAATTCGTGGTGTGGGCCATCAAGGGCTGCGCCGGCGCGGCCCGGCTGCGGGCCCGGGTGGCCGATCTGGAGAGGGCCGAGGACCTCGACGAGATGTACGAGGCGATCCTGGCGGCCGGAGAGGGTCCCCAGGGATGGCACCGGCCCGAGTTCAGCTCTGGGGAGGGCTGACGGGGATGGCTGAGGCACGCCACCTCGTCTGCCCCAACTCCTGTCCCGGGAGTGCCTTCGAATTGCTGGGCGGCAGGGTGCTGGTCGACTCGGCCGGCCACTGCCTCCGACACGAGACGGAGGTGGCGACCTTCTCCTGCGCCATGTGCGGTGCCGTGGCGGTGGATCTGGCCGCGGCGGAGCGGGCCCTGCGGCGCCAGGCGCCCGCGCCACTCGAGGAGGAGCTGACCTGCCCAGGATGTGGTGTCACGCTGGTGGCTCCGTCCGGGGTGGAGGCCGACCTCGAGCTGCAGTGCCCGGATTGCGGCCTGGTGTTCGCTCCCGACGAGGGGAGGGCGAGGCTGCTCGGATCCAGCACCCCCGAGGCCGATGACCAGCCGAAATGAGTGTTCGGTACTTCCTCAGCCCAGCTGGTCGATCTTGGCCGCCAGGATGAAGTCGTTGCGAGAGAGTCCACCGGCGGAGTGCGTCGTGAGCTCCACGTCCAGGTGGCCGTACCCCAGTCGCAGCTCGGGGTGATGGTCCTCCCGTTCCGCCAGAAGAGCTATGCGGACCGCCAGCGCCACCGGTTCCCCGAACCCTCGCAGCCGGTAGTCCCGCCGCAGCCGCCCCTCCTCGGAACGCCATTCGGTGCTGAGGCCTCTCAGCAGCTCTGAGGCCTCCCCCACGGAGAGGGCCGGCGCCCCCGGCTGGCAGCGCTCACGGCTCAACTCGACCATCTCAAAGCACCTCCGCCCGCTGCAGCACACGGTGCGCGATCGCCAGCGCGCCCGCGTAGGTGGCCTCCATACCCTCGAACCGGAGTCCCCTGGCGCCCAGGGTCCTCGCCTGGGTGTAGGGGGTGTCCGAGGCGTAGTGGATGATGCCGACGTCCATCGCCGGGCGGGTCAGGTCCACCTGCTCGCCGGTCGGGTAGCGGGAGCTGTCCCCGGCCTCGTACACCGCCCCCAGGTAGGGTCCGCTCTCCATCTCCACCACGGTGTAGGCGTTGCGGTAGTAGAAGTCCAGATAGGCGCGG
>JAKAWF010000221.1 GCA_021817025.1 bacterium | reverse complement strand
TCGAGACCGCGCGCACCCGGCATCCCCAGCGGGTGGTCGACGTCGGGATCCGGGAGCAGTCCCTGATCGGGGTCGCGGCGGGGCTGGCCCACGCCGGCCTGCGGCCGGTGGCGCACACCTTCGCCCCCTTCCTGCTGGAGCGCCCCTTCGAGCAGGTGAAGATGGACCTGTGCCACCAGGGCCTGGGGGCGGTCCTGGTCAGCATCGGTGCCTCCTACGACTTCCCGGAGTACGGCACCTCCCACTTCTGTCCGGAGGACGTGGCGCTGCTGGACGCACTTCCCGGTGTCGAGGTCCACGTCCCCGGCCACCCCGACGAGGCGGTGGGTCTGCTGCCAGGGCTCGCCGCCGGGTCTGGGATCGGCTACCTGCGCCTGTCGGAGGCCAGCAACGCCACCGCCGTGACCATGCCGGCGGGTCGGATGCGCGTGCTCCGGCGGGGCTCGCAGGGCTCGGT
Organism: bacterium; assembly: GCA_021817025.1. The sequence continues at coordinate 5,646 of JAKAWF010000221.1, read as the reverse complement.
GATAGCGGTGGGGCCGATGCTTGACCCTGTTCTGGAGGCGGTCGCGGACCTCGACGTGACCGTGATCTACGCCACCACGGTCAGGCCGCTGGACCAGGCGACCATCCTCGAGTCACTGGCGGAGCCTGCGGTCGCGGTGGTCGAGCCCTACCTGGCCGGCACCTCAGCCGGCCCGATCGGCCAGGTGCTCGCCCATCTCCCCCATCGGGTGCTGGGGGTGGGAGTGGGGCGGCGCGACCTGCACCGTTACGGCAGCAGGGCGGAGCACGATCTGGCCCACGGGCTGGATCCTGCCTCCCTGAGGTCGACGATCTCAGCGTTCCTGCACCGATCCCGGTAGTGGACCTCAGGCATCGGCTCGGCCTGCCGGCAGCGGGCGGGCGGCGGGCACTCCTGGCCGCCATGCTGGTCGACAGTCTGGGCAGTGGACTATTCCTGCCCTTCACAGTTGTCTTCTTCCTGCGGACCACGTCGCTGGGGCTGCCCGCGATCGGGGCTTCCCTGTCACTGGCGGAACTGGCGACCATGCCCGGCTTGCCGATCTACGGGCCGCTGCTGGACCGCTTGGGGCCGCGTGCCCTGGTCGTGATCGGAAACTTGGTGTCAGCTCTCGGCTTCCTGGGCTTCCTGGCGGTCCACGACCAGTTCGAGCTCGTCCTGTTCGCGGGTCTCGTGGACTGTGGGTCCGGCCTGTTCTGGACCGCAAACCCGGCGCTGCTGAGCCTGGCCGCCAACCTCGGCGAGCGCTCTCTGTGGTTTGGTCTGAGCCGGGTCCTCCGCAATTGCGGCATCGGCCTCGGAGCGCTGGCAGCGGCCGCTCTGGTGACCGCCGCCGGATCCCAGGGCCTCCGCTTGATCGCGCTCGCCAACGCCGCCAGCTTCATCGCGGCTGCCGTCCTGGTCGCCTGCTGGCGGTGGGCCCCGCCGGGCCGGGCGCCGCAGACGACGGGCGTCTCTCCGATCGGGCGCCGCCCGGGCTACGCTGCGGTCCTCCGCGACCGCAGCTACCTGCTGCTGATGGCGGCCAACGTGGTCTTCGTCCTGTGCGGGGACTCCCTCACTCTGCTGCTGGCCGTGTACGTGAGTCGCGACCTGCACGAGCCGCTGGTGCTCGCCGGTGCTCTGTTCGCGGTCAACACCGCCTTGGTGGTGCTGCTGCAGACCACGGTCACGCGCCTTGTCGACAGGGCCGCCCGTGCCCGGATCCTGCGCTGGGCAGCGGTCGCTTGGGGCGTGTCCTTGCTACTGCTGGGAGCTCTCTCAGCTGCGCCCCGGGGCGTGGTCATCCCTGGGCTCTTGGTCGCAATCGCGGTGTTCACTCTGGTCGAGATGCTGGAGTCTCCGGCGATGTCCGACTTGGTGGTGTCCTGCGCATCGGGCCCGTCCCAGGGTCGCTACCTGGGAGTGCATCAGGTCTCGTGGGCGGTGGGAGCGGCCACCGCTCCGGTCTTGTTCACCTGGCTCCTGCACCGGGGACCGCTCTGGCCGTGGCTGGTCCTCACCGGGGCCTGCCTCGCTGCCATGCTAGTGCTCCAGAGGCTGGACTTCGTGCCGGTGGCTGATTAGGCATGAGTTCACCGCCCCCGTCGCTGTCGTGGGCCGCGTGCGCCTGCGCCCCAAGGTCGGCGGCCAGTCTGCCCTGCAAGGAGGCAGGTTCGGCGTCTGACCACGCTGCTCCGATGATCGGTGTGGCTTTGAGATCAGGTCCACTGGGCCCCGGACCGCTGGCGGGCAGGACCAGGTTACGAGGCCACCTCTCAACTGGCCCTACGCGCGACCGTGCGCCCCCGGACGCGATCTGCCACTCCTCGAGCTGGCCCCTGCCTGCGACAAACTCCCCCACCACCATGGAGGGCTCTGCCGCTTGACCACTTGACTCGTCTTCCTGGAGTGAATACACGCAGGGCTTGACAAGACCCAAAGCCGACCGATCGCGAGAAGTTCAAGGCCAGTGTCGCTGTGGCACTCGTCAGGTCTTACCGATCGCTGGGCCCGTGCTCCGTGTCCGGGTCCCGGTTCTAACGCTCCAGGTCGGCCTCAAGCGCAAAAATGTCCTGCAGCAGGCATGCGACCGCGAGACCAAGACGGCATTGACGACCTTGGGATCACTGTGATATAAGATCCGGTGCCTGAAGGGAGCGGCGGGCGAGGAAGCGCCAAAGCTACGAGGGGGATCCGGGATGAGCGCCCGCAGAGGCCCGTTACACGGTGCCCGGCCGCCCATCAAGAGCTCCCTGAGGCTCATAGCGACCCTCCTCATGGTGAGTGGCCCGTTCCTGCTCTGGTCGACGATGGGCGTGAACGCAAGCGCCAACTCCCAGCCGGCCCGCCTCTTGCAGTCCCCGCCGCAACCGGTCGGGACACAGACACAGGTGCCCGTCGGGTCCCACAGAATCGGTCCGCTACCGGGAGCGGACTCGCTGACGGTCGAAGTGCTGTTGCGGCCAAGGTCTGCGACCGCTCTGGCCGAGTTCGCCGCAGCCGTCTCCACTCCGAGGTCACCACTCTATCGTCATTACCTCCAAACCGACCAATTTGCCTCCGCCTTCGGGCCATCTGTTCACCACATCACGGCGGTCGAGGCCGCGCTAACCGCGATGGGACTGCATCCGGGGGTGTTGCCGGCCAACCACTTGGTAATTCCGATTACGGCTACCGCCAATCAGTTGTCGCAAGCCTTCAGGGTCGGCATCAGCAGCTACCGCCTGCCTGGCGGTCGGGTGATATTCGCCGCGAACCGCCGACCGGAATTTCCCGGCTTGATCGCACCGATGGTGAGCGGAGTCGTTGGCCTGAACGACATCGTCCGCCCGCGGTCAAGCGCGGCCAGCGGCCCCAGCCGGCCCACCAAGCCCGTCTCGCCGAGCCTTTCCCTGGCGGGGCCGGCGTCGACCACTGCGCCCGTCTTCCCCTCGGCTTCGAGGTGTCTGGCCAATGTCACTGGCCAATTTCTACACTGGAGTGCGTATCCACCCGACCTGCTGGCCAGTGCTTACTCCCTCCTGCCGCTGTACTCGCAAGGCATGGCCGGCCAGGGGGTCAGGATCGGGCTCCCCGAGATAACCGGATTCCTGCCGCATGATATTGCCACCTACCAGAAGTGCTTTGGCACCCACGTCTCGCTGACCACTCAAGTGGTGGGCGGCAAACCCGAGGCGGCGCCCAAAAACGCCGAAGCCACCTTTGACATCGAGACCCTGATCGGTCTGGCGCCCAAGGCGAGCATCGATGTCTATGAAGGCAATGCCAGCAATGCCGGGGTGCTGGCTATGTACAACGCCATGGTCTCACAAAACCGGGACCAGGTGATCTCGATCTCTTTAGGCGCTTGCGAACCCCAGCAGTCGATAGGGTTCGTCCAAGCTGAAAACACCATCTTCGAGGAGGCGGCCGTCCAGGGGCAGACCGTGCTGGCTGCGGCGGGCGACTCTGGTGCGCAGGGCTGCTGGAGTCCCAAGCACCCCGGCCTGACCGGTTACGCGGTCAGTGATCCCGCCAGCCAGCCATTTGTCACCGCGGTGGGTGGAACCGCCCTGGTTATCAGTGGCCGCACCAAGACCATCACCAGCGAAACCGTCTGGAACCAGGGAACGGGATGCATCAATGTGCTCGTCGTTCGCACCTGTGAATCCCAGTCCCACGGAGCGACGGGCGGTGGCGGAGTCTCGGAATACTGGCCGATGCCCAAGTGGCAGAGTGGCGTGGTGAGTGGCGCCAGCAACAGCGCCGCCTGTCTGCGTTACGTCGGGGGAGGGCCTTGCCGGGAAGTGCCGGATGTGTCAGCGTCGGCAAGCCCCAGTCATGGGTACATCGTGTATTGGAGGGGCGGCTGGACCCACATGGGCGGCACGAGCGCGGCGACGCCACTGTGGGCGGCCATTATCGCTGTCATCGACAGCAGCAATCGTTGCCAGGCCGGCACCCTGTCGCGCGGGGCTGTGGGCTTCCTGAATCCGCTCCTCTACGGCGCTGACAGCGGCCCCTACATTCCCTTCAACGACATCACCACCGGAAACAACCACATGCCGGTATCGCCGGGCAGCAAATACCAGGCCACCACTGGATACGACATGGCCAGTGGGCTTGGCTCCCCAATCGCCGCCCGGCTGTTCCCGGCGCTCTGTGGCGACGTGGTCACAGTCCCCGCCACGGCGGATATCTTCGCGGCTGGAATGTCGTCTCCGCCCAATCTCGCGGGAGGCGGAGGCACGCTGCCGCCGGCCCTGACAGTGAACGCGGTCACATCCAGCATGTACATGTTCTCCGCCGCGGGACTGGTCAACTGCGGGGCCGGTCCCTGGGTGGGACCGCAGGGTGCGCCGTGCGCTGGCACGCAAACGACCGACATCAGCAGTTACGGTGGCGTATCCGGCATCATCGACAGTGCGTCGGCGACGTTTTTGGTCGGTGTGTTCACCGCGGGTGGGGTTCCGGCTCCGCCAGCGCCACCCAGGCTCAATTTCTCGCCGAATGCCCTGGGTACCAATTTCCTCACCCTGGAGCCGAGTGTTGACCAAGTCTTCTATATCGGGGCTGGCGCCACCGCCAGCAACCCCCAGGGCGTCGTGGTGCCGACGGGCGCCACCAGGTTGTATCTCGGTATTGCCGATGCTTTCGATATGTCCGGTACGCCAGGCTACTACGGAGATAACCTCGGCTCATTCGAGGTGAGGGTCACGCCCGTTCCTCGAGGCATAACCGGATGAGGCGATGGAGGCGCGGCGGGAGGGCGGCCGACTGAAGAGACGCTGCGAGCGCCGGCCTCAGAGGCTCGCCCAGAGGTCTCCATAGGGACGGCTCTCGACCGATGGGTGCCGGGGCCCAAGACCGGTCCAATGGAGCGGATCATCTACTCCATTCCAGGCCGGGAGCGATGACCGGCAACGCCTGGTGGCGGCAGGTCTCGGCAGGGACGACATCGCCGGAGAGCTGTTGAGGCGTTCGTGCCGAGGAGTGACGCCAGCCTGGCGGCGCGGCTGACCGCAGGCGTGGCCAGGGCTCGTCCCGCGGCTGGCGAAAGTTGCGGGGCCTGTGGGTGCGCCCGCTGGACAGCGTCGAGAGCGGTGGCATGCGTACCGGCCGCCGGGCGTGGGGAAAGTCGCACCACAGGGCACGGCATGAGTCCGCGCTGGGGCGAGGGGTCCGTGGTGCGGCCTCCTGTCGCCGCTGCCCCGCCGACTGTTGTGAGGGATCAGCAATTGTGCAGGGTTCTGATCACGAAAAGTGCAGAGTTGCCTGGCGGCGAAAGGCGTCTAACCACAGCCGGCCCTCCCTTGCGAGGGGTGGGTTCCTGGTGAGCTCGCATCCGCTAGCGGATACTGAGCCGGCGGCGTCGTGCAGGAGGCGGCCGGCAGGGGCGGCGGCGGGTCCACCGAGAGTTCCGCTGCCCCGACGCCCGCGTGGCCGGTTGGGTCGGCGCTCCGGGGTTGGCCCCCAGGTTTGCCGGAAAGAGGCCGCGCCCGTCAGCGCCTGAGATTCCGCTGCGGGCAGATCATGGGGCCAGCAGTCCTCCCAGGACCCGTCCGATGGGAGCCCGCACGACCGCCGCCGCCCGGCGGTCGAACTGGGTCGGCTCCTGATTGATGACGACCAGCGGCGCTCCGGCGGCGAGGGCGATGGCTGGCAGCTCAGCTGCGGGAAACACCT
>JAKAWF010000220.1 GCA_021817025.1 bacterium | reverse complement strand
GAGCGTCGACCAGGATCGGGCCACCGACGCGGCCCGCCGGCACCGGCAGCTCTCCAGCTCGGAACCAACGGTACGCGGTCACCGGATGAATCCCTTGCAGCCTCGGCCACTCCTTCACGTTCATCTCCGCCCACCAGAGCGCGTCGTAGGAGCAACTGTTCGTAACCCCTCTGGGCGCTGGCCGTCGACCGCGGCTGCCGCGGGCGGGGAGAGGACCCGGCGTCGCAAGGGCACCGGGTGGGGGTCTGCCTTCGCCCTTGTGCCCAGCCTGGGCCGGCGGCGCAGCCAGCGCGCCACCGGGCAGTCTTGGGCTCGGCGCGCCGCCAAGGCGAGCGCCGCCTGACCTTGCTCCGGACCTGGCCCGCTGGGCGGGGCTGGGGGTTGGGTCAGCCCACGCTGGCGCGGGCGCTCAACTTGGTCAGGTCGTGCACGGCGTCGATCCAGCGGATGGTTCCGCTGTAGGAGCGCATCACCACCGAGTGTGTCTCCACCTGCTCTCCGGCGAACCGGACTCCACCCAGCATCTCTCCATCGGTGATCCCGGTCGCGGCGAAGAAGAGGTTATGCCCTCCCGCCAGCTCATGGGCCTGGAAGATGTGGTCGGGATCGAAGCCTTCCGCCCTGACCAGCGCCACCTCTGCCTCGCCCCGAGGAGCCAGCCGGCACTGCATGTCGCCATCGATGCAACGCACCGCGCACGCGGTCAGCACCGCCTCGGTGGCGCCCCCAGTCCCCATCAGGACGTCGATGCCGGTGCGCTCCGGGAGGGCGGCCATCACGCCAGCGGCGACGTCCCCGTCGGTGATCAACATGACCCGCGATCCCACCTGGCGGATCCGGGCCAGAAGCCCCTCGTGGCGGGGGCGATCCAGCACCACCACCGTCAGGTCCTCGACGTGACGCTGCTCGGCCTCCGCGATCCGACGGAGGTTCTCCTCGACCGACTGGCTGAGGTCGATCACCCCACGAGCCCGCGGGCCGACCACCAGCTTGTCCATGTAGAAGCAGTGCGTCTGCAGCAGACTGTCCCGGTCGGCCAGCGCCACGGTTGCGATTCCGCCGGGCAGTCCCCGTGCGACCAGCCGAGTCCCGTCGATCGGGTCCACCGCCACGTCCATCTCGGGCGGGTTGCCGTTGCCGACCTGCTCTCCGATGTAGAGCATGGGGGCCTTGTCCTTCTCCCCCTCCCCGATCTTGACCACACCCGACATGTCGACGTAGGAGAGGCTGCGGCGCATTGACTCCACGGCGGCCAGGTCGGCGGCCTCCTTGTCGTCCCGGCCCATCCAGCGGGCCGCTGACATCGCCGCCCCCTCCGTGACCCGCACCAACTCCATGGCCAGGTTGCGGTCGGTGGGGGTGCCAGGATCGGTGATCACGAGGTTGGCGTGCCGGTCGGCGTCGGGGAGGGGCATGGCGCGGCCAACAATACGCCCTACGCGGGCCAGCCGGGCGAACCCTGGTTGGCGCAGAATCGTACCGGTGACTGATCAGATCGAGGCAGGATCCGGGCGCGAGGCGACCACTCCGCGCCGGTTCGACTACGACGAACGCGCCAGGGCGCTGTTGGTGGAGTGGATGGACGGGAGCGGTCAGAGCATTCCCTTCCCGGTGCTGCGCCGGGCCTGCCCCTGTGCGGTCTGCCGGGGCGAGATGGGCAGCCCGGGCCGCTTCGGCGTGGACCCCGAGCTGCGCCCTGGTGAGGATGAGCTGGCGGACATCGCCCTGGTCGGCAATTACGGCCTCAAGGTGATGTGGGGCGATGGCCATGACACCGGGATCTACCGCTTCGAACAGCTCCGGCAGCTGGGAGCCGGAGCGGAGGGCTAGGCCTCCAGCAGGGCGCGGATCTTGGCCGCCATCAAGGTGGGCTTGAAGGGCTTGATCACCACGTCCCTCGCCCCCGCGGCAAGCGCCAGGCGCTCCCCTTCCGGGTCCCGCTGCTCTGGCATCAGCACCACCCCAGCGCGGGGCGAGTGGCCCGAGTCCAGGATCCGGCGGCAGAGCCGGCGCCCGTCTTCCTCCAGCGTCACGTCACAAAGCAGGAGGTCGACTCCCTCGGCCTGACAGAGCCGCTCCGCCTCGGCCGCCGAGCGAACCCAGCTGACCCGGTGGCCCTCCTGCCCCAGCTTGAAGTCCAGGATCCGCCCGATCATCGGTTCATCTTCGGCGAGAACGATGTGGGCGGGGAGCGAGCCATCCATGCGAGTGAGTGTAGATGACCCGGGGAAGGCCTCCGCGGCGGCCCCGGAGCCTTCCGATGCCCAGAACAAAGTCAGTGAAACCGACCTGGGAGTGGAAGCGTTGCAGTGGGTGAGGGAGCGAGAGGTACTCAACGACCAGGCCCGCCTGACATTACTGGCAACGCGCTGCAGCCGGAACACTTCCATGCGATCGGCACCCCGCCTTGACCGCGCCCGCCGGCACAGATCGGGCAATCCCGCGGCCCGGCTCGGGCCCCTGCTGCACAGCGCCGTCCCCGCGCTGGACCCCCTGATGGTGGGCGCCATCGTCCTCCTGGCGGCGCTGGGAATCCTCAACCTGGCCGCGATCGGAGACCGCTCCCTCGCCCTCCATCAGGGCCTGGCCGAAATCCTCGGCCTGGGGGTGATGGTTTGGGCTTGGCGCACCCCCAGCCGATACTGGCCGTGGTTGGGCCGGCTGGCCTACGGAGGCGCCCTGCTGTTGTTGCTGGGGGTCGCCGTCCACGGCACAGATGCCTACGGCGCCAAGCGCTGGCTGGACATCGGCTCCTTCCTGCTGCAGCCGTCGGAGCTCGCCGAGCTTGGCTTGGTGCTGGTGCTGGCGGAGGTGATGTCGCACCGCGAGCTGGGCGAACTCCGGCAGGTGGGGCTGGTGCTCGCCCTGGCCCTGCCTCCAATCGGGCTCACTCTCCTGGAGCCGGATCTGAGCACCTCGGCCTTGCTGGGGGTGATCGTGCTGGCGTCGCTGGTGTTGGGGAGGGTGCGGATCAGGGTCATGCTCGGGCTCCTGCTGGCGGGGCTGGTGCTGCTACCGGTTGGGCTGCGCCTCTTGAGGCCCTATCAGCTGGCACGTCTGCACAGCTTCCTGGACGGGGGCGCGGGCACCCTGGGAGGCAACTGGACCGTCCTCCAGTCCCATATTGCGATCGCCTCCGGAGGCCTGTTGGGGATTGGACACTCCACGGTGGGGCGGTTGCTGACCACGTATCTCCCCGCGCGGGAGACCGACTTGGCCTTCGCCAGCCTGGTCGAGCAGTTCGGTCTGGTCGCGGGGGCGCTCGCGCTGCTGGCGGTGGTGATCCTGATCTGGCGACTGGCCGCGGCTGCTGCCAGTTCCAGGACCCTGCACGGTTCTCTGATCGCGGGCATCATGGCGGTCTTGGTGGGTGCCGAGGTGGCGCTCTCGGTGGGGGGGAACCTGGGCGTGCTGCCGCTGGCCGGAGTACCGATCCCCCTGCTCGGCTATGGGGGAACGGTCGCGGTGGCCCACATGGCCGCGTTCGGGGTGATTCTGGGGTCCCGTCTCGACGCCAACCGGCGCCGACTCTGGAGGTTGACCCCGATCCACGTGTTCCGGCCCCGTCTGGCAAAGACGGTGGCCGGGGGTCTGGCCCTCTCGCTGGTGCTCCTGGGGGGGCTCACCTGGCAGCTCCAGCGCCTCCACGGGACCACCCTGAAACAGGCCGCCCTGACCGAGATCACCCGCTGGATTCCCCTTCCGCCCGAGCGTGGCGTGATCGAGGACCGCCACGGGCAGGTCCTGGCGACGGACCCCGCCGCCGACCAGGTGCTGGGAATACCGGGGCTCTTGAGCAACTCCAACACATCGCGGCTGGCGGGCTTGCTGGGTGAGACCGTATCTGCCTTGAACAAGCAAATGGCTCAGCCCACCCACGGCACCTACACGGTGACTCTGGCCAGCCAGCTCTCCACGGTCCAGGGAACGGAGATCCAGAGTGCTTCGATCCCGGGAGTCCTGGTCGAGCCCGCGCCCGGGCGCGAGTATCCCTACGGGTCCACCCTGGGCCCGCTCATCGGCTACACCGGACCCGAGACGCCCCAGCAGGTGCGATCTGTCGGGTTGCTGCCGGCGGGGGACACCGTCGGCCAGGCCGGGCTGGAGTTGGAGTACCAGAAGCAGCTGGCCGGCCACTACGGCTCCCAGGGCATCCTGGTCAACTCCCAGGGGGTTCCGGTCGCCCTGGGCCCCACCATCCCGGCCAGGAACGGGGGCACCGTGGTCACCAGCCTCGATCTGCCTCTGCAGCAGCTGGCCACCCAGCTTCTCCAGAAGGCGATCGCCGGCGACTACCCCGACTCCCAGAAGGGTGATCAGGGGGCAGCGGTGGCCCTGGACCCGCAGACCGGGCAGGTCCTGGCGATGGCCAGCTGGCCCGCCTACAACGGCAACATCTTCGAGGCGCCCCGGAACAACGCCGCCATCGAGGCCCTGCTTTCGGCACCCGGCAGCCCGCTGCTCGAGCACGCCACCCAGACCGCCCTGCCCCCGGGGTCGAACTTCAAGCTGGTGGTCTCCTCTGCGGACGCCGCCTACAAGGCGATCCCCACCAACCAGGTCATCCCCACCGGCTACTACTTCACCTACGACGGCCACACCTTTCACAACTGGACGACCCTGCCGCCCCAGAACCTGCCCCAGGCGATCGCCTGGTCCAACGACGTCTACTTCTACAAGCTGGCGGTGGCGCTGGGGCCGCAGCGCATGATCACGGTGGCCCACCAGATGGGTGCGGGCCAGCTGACCGGCATCGACCTGCCGGGCGAGGTTCCCGGCTATCTCGGCACTCCTGCCAGCGTGGCCAAGCAGGGCGAGACCTGGTACCCGGGGTCGACTGTGATTCTGGGGATCGGACAGGGCTACGTGACGGCCACCCCCATCCAGGACGCCCTCTGGACGGCGGAGGTCGGCACCGGCACCCGCGTGGTGCCTCATCTGGGACTGCTCGACAGCCAGACCGCCTCCCAGCCGCTGAGGGCGATCAGCTTCCCGGCCCCCCAGCAGTTGTCCTTTGCCAGCCAGCTGGGCCCGGTCCGGGCCGGCCTGCGGCTGGCGGTGACCCAGGGCACCGCCGACATGCTGAGCGGGATGCACATCGATGCCGGGGGAAAGACCGGCACCGCCCAGGACCCGGGCGCGCCCAATGGTGGGCCAGATGCCTGGTTCACCGCCTTGGCGCCGATGTCGGACCCCCAGATTGCGGTCGACATGGTGGTGCGAGGCGGCGGCCAGGGCTTCTACGACTGCCAGATTCCGGTGAAGGACATCATGCAGTACTTCTTCGCGCACGAGCAGCAGATCCTCGCCTCGGTGCCGCCCTCCGCGGCACCTGCCACCAAGGCCAGCCCCACCCCTGTCGCGCACGTGGTCCCGGCCGCTCGCTCCACAGTCACGTCTGACTGGCACTTCGCCGCCTCGGCGTGGGCGGAGCCGCTCGGCCCCGGCACGGGCCCGCTGGCGACCGCTGGGGGTGGGGTGGTGACCGCGGCAAGCCCCCGAGCCGGCACCGGCACCCCGCCCGGCGCCGTGCCGGGACCGGCGGATGGGGCCCCGGTCAGCGCCCGGATCCACTCACCGTAGCCACTCGAGTAAACCCGAGTAGGCGTCGACGCAAGAATAACTTACTGACATGTGGCGCACTTCCCGCGTTAAGGGGGGACCCTGAGAGTTGGAGGCTGCTCAACCCGTTGTAAGACAAGGGGCCTACACATCACACTGCGGCGGTCGGACCGAGCAAGGCTCCGGCTAGTCATAATAGAGGTACTTGCCAAGAAGAGGGCATCTATCATAACGAGACCAGAGTCGGGTAGTGGGTCAGTTTGAGGCGAGTGGTCCTTGACTGCGCGGGCCAGGACCGCTAGCGGGACTTTCCGGCCGGGTCGGGGAACGGGGGCTGATGCTGAGCTGGCTGGGGGGCGAGGTGAACTCAGAGAAGCGGGAATAGGGCCTGCCGGGAGTAGGTTCAAACCATAGGGCCTAGAAAGGAGCGATAGATACGGCCTGGCAACTTGACATGGGGCGTGTTTAGGGCGCGTTGCGAAATAACCTTGACAATAGGGTGTCAGTGCGATAGGGTCGTATGGTGGCGTCAAGTGAGGATCAGATC
>JAKAWF010000219.1 GCA_021817025.1 bacterium | reverse complement strand
GCGGGCTGCAGCCGTCGAGCGCCGTCTTCACGTAGTTGTCTAGGTCCGGCCTCTTGGTCGGCATGGCGGTCAGCCGGTCCCTTTTGGGGACTGATCCAGGCATCCGTAGGAAGACCACCACCGTGACGGCCAGAGGGCCGGTGAAGGGCTCGGCTTGGCCCAGGGCCGCTATGGCCGCCTGGCGGATTTGCCACATGGCCTCGGCCGCGTGGGTGGGCACGTAGCCGTGGGCCTTGCCGCCTCGGACGGCGACGCGGGGCCTGGGCATCGCCACCGGATCGGCGATCACCTCAAAGCTCAGCCGCCGGGGGGTCGTCGACTCGCGGAGCTGGGCGATCATGCGCCTTCGTCCTGGGGGAGCTGCGCCAGCAGGACCATGATCTCCCGAGCCCTGGGCTTGAGCCACCGCTCTGCGTCACGCTCCCAGCTCTCGCGGTCGGCCCACACGCTCACCCGCTCGGTGGCGTCGAGGGTGGGTGCTAGCTTCCAGCGGCCAGTGCGCCGCTCCAGGACCGCTCCGCAGGCCCGTGCAGCCAGTAGGCGGCCGTAGACACCCCGGGGATCGTCGGCGTCGCCAGCGGCGAGCCGGAGCAGCGCAGCCCACAGGGCGGTGCCGGGTAGGTCCGGCCGGGGGTCTTCACCCGGGGGCGTGTGCCAGGACATCGCCGGGGGGTCGTCCTGCCAGGTGCGAGCTTGGCGCTCTACCAGCGCCGCCAGCTCCAGCTTGCGGGCCACCACCTCGGGCCGCAGCTCAGCCGGTATCCGGTCGGCGGGCGAGAGGGCGATCCGGCCAGGACCGGACAGCCGGACGGTGACACCAACCTCGCCGAGCCGCTCCAGGATAGCCTCGGGAGTCATGGCTCCCACTCCACCACCAGCGGCTCTTCCGCCCGAAGAGCGCCAAGGTCGCCCGAAGAGCGCCAACTATTTTCCTTGGCGTCCTTCGGCTTTCCTTGGCGTCCTTCAGCGTCCTGGGGCGGGGCGGGCAGGCGCCATACCCAGCCGTTGCGGAGCCCAACCTTGACGGCTTTGACGCCGAGGGCCAATTTGGCGCGGTCGGTGGTGCGGTCGCTGATCCCAGCCTCGCGACACTGCCGCCGCGCCTCCGTAGCGCTAACGGGGCCATCGGCTAGCACCGACTGCAACACCTGCTCAGCCTCGGCGAGCGCGCTGCCATCCTCCCCGCCTTGGCCGGTGGGGGCCATGAGCTGGGCGGCTGACAGGGCGGAAGGTCCGCCCCAGGTGAATCGGCCGGCGTCCAGAGCAAACGTCACCCCTTCGGGAGCCGGGCAGAGGTTGTGTTTGACTGGCAGGACGTGGCGCTCGGCGGTGCCGTCCTTGGCCTGCGGGTCGGTGCCGACGGCGAAGACCGACCGGGCAGCCGCACCCCAGGCAATCGACCCGGAGGCTCGTTGGAGCGCCGTGTCAGCCTGGCCCTTGCGAAGATGCATCACCCCGACGATGGCGCCGCCGTAACGCTCGGCGAGCTGGGCCAGCGGGGCCAGCAGACCGCGAACTTCGGCGTCCTTGTAGCTGTCGGCTCCGCCCGCAAACGCTGTGAGCGGGTCGATCACCACCAGCCCAAAGTCACCGGCCGCGAGCACTTCCTCAAGTGGGCCAACGTCCGAGAGGAGAAAACCGCGCTCGCCCCGCTCGGTGGTCACGCCCTCCAGGGCCACGATCCGGTTTAAATCCGCCCCGAGCGCGTCGAGCCTGGGCCTCACAGTGTCCGCGAGCCCATCTTCTGCGCCGATCAGCAGCACGTCGCGAGCCGGGCGCGGTCGATCATCGCCGGGCAGCGGCCATCCTCGGCTTACCGCCGCAGCGAGCGCAAGTGTCAGCCATGACTTGCCCTGGCCCGCGTGTCCGATCACCAGAGACAGTCGGGCCTCGGGCACCCATCCACTCCACAGCCAAGCGACCGACTGCGGCTCCACGACGGCCAGGTTGACCGTCACGGCCGCCGAGGTCTGAGCTGCCACAGCCTGCGCGATGGCCAGGTCTGCGATCCGGGCGAGGCGATCAGCCATTGCAGCACGCCGCCGCCGTCAGGGCCTCCCTCACTTCGCGGCCACTGGCGGCTTGCAGCCGTCCCCAAGTCGCAATCTCCAGAGGCCCCGGCCGGTGGCCGAGCGGGGCGCGTACGGCAGCGGCGTGCCGTAGGGCCTGCCTGAGCCGCGCCTGGCAGATGGAGCAGCTCACTCCGCCGCCTCGACTGCTGGCGTGTCGAAGATGAGGGCTCGCTGGCGCTCCGATCTTCGTGCCGGGCGACCAATCGACCGCGAGCGCGCTACGCTGGGCGTCGGCGGCCACGTCCCTGGCCTCCACGCGCGGCTGGGAGTTGAGCGCTCTCAGTCGCGCCGCTGTCGCCGCCTTCCACGTGCGCCGCGACGAACGCCGCCAAATCCTCGCTCCGCACCCGGACGATCCGCCCCCCCGGCAAGCGGACGGTAGGAATCTGGCCCCTGGCCGTGAGTTCCCACATGCGTGTTCGGCCGATATGCAGCCGGTTGGCCGCTTCGGCTATGGTTAGCAGCTCCACAAGGTCGCCCTCCGTTGATCCGAACGTTTCAGACTCCACTGTGACGGGGTGGGCCGGGCCGATCTATACTCAAGCCGTGCGAAAGCCGCTGCGATCCGCCCCAGCTTCAGATGATGGCGAGACCCTGGGTGCGCTCAGACGGCCGATCGGCGGGTTCGCAGTCGCCAAGGGCTATGGGATCGTGCCGACGGTGGGCCAGCAGAGCGCCGATGAGCGCACCCCATCGCGGCACGATGAGCCTTGGCTTGTACCGCAGGGCCGCCCTGAGGTGGCCCCCTGGCCGCGAAACGATCCTCGGTGGGTAGAAGCCTTCGCGGGCCTCCACCGTCAGCGCTCCGACAAGGCCGTGGCAGTCTTCGCGAGCCAGTACGGCTGGCTGAGCACCGGAACGCTCATCGCTCCAGTAGCCGTCGATCGGGAGACCGGACGACTGATGTCGCCCGGTGTCAACGATCCGACGTGCGAGCCAGTCCGGGGTGACCGCGTTGCCACCTGGCGGCGAGAGTCTGCCGACTTTGCCGAACTGCGTGAGCTGCTCGAAGACTCGGGCCGAGTTGGGGTCGGGCAGACGTACCGCCAGCGGGTGCTCCGGCACTTCACGGGCGAAACTGGCACACTCTGGTGGCGTGCGGGGGACCGCCTGAGCCGTGCTAACGGGGGGGATTGGCGCGTTGAGGATGGCGGACCGCGGGACGGACCACCAGTGGCGCTGGCCTTTGTCTGGGGCGGCCAAGAGAAGGTTTCGCTGCTGCCGCTGCCGATCAAGGACGCACCCGACGCTGGCTCGAACCTGGCTGTGGCGGAAGCGCGGGCGCTTGGAGAGTTGGCCCGCTACGCCGTAGCGGTGGCCATCCAGCAGGTGCTCGCGGAAAGCACCGGAGCTGTGCTCACGTTGCGCAGGGGTATCCGCGTGGCCCCTAGGACGCTGCTGGGAGCCCTCTACCTTAGCCTGGCTAGGGAGCTGTTCAATCGGCGAGCGGACAAGACCTGTCCGACCTGCCATGAACAGTTCACGCCTATCCGCAAGGATCAGATCTACTGCAATGCGTACGGCAGCCAGAGGTGCCGGTCAAAGGCAAACTATCCGCGCGGCGCTGCCAAGGGGACAGATGGGAAGCGGAAGCAAGCGGCACAAGTGGAGGGGACGGCATGAGTGCCAAGCCACCACGGCGCGTCATGGGCCGTGGTTCGATCACGCACCGAGCCGATGGCCGCTGGCAGGGCCGAGCGATGGTGGAGGGCGTCCGCAGGTCAGTCTATGGCGCAACTCAGGCCGAGTGTGTGGCCAAGCTCCAGCAGCTCCAGCAGCAGATCGCTGGCGGGCTGCCTGCGGTCGATCAGCGCGCCACCGTCGGCCGGTACCTCGATAGCTGGCTGGGATCGGTTGCCTCCAGGGTACGGCCCCGGACGATGCGCCACTACGCCTATATGGTCGAGCTTGTCTCCGGCCAGATAGGGCGCGTCAAGCTCGCCAAGCTTTCGCCCCAGGACGTGGCCGCCATGCTCGCCCGCTTGCAAGCCTCGGGCCTCGGGCCTCAGACGTGCGCCCATGTGCGGGCGGTCCTGCGCGCCGCCTTGGCCGATGCCGAGCGCGACGGGCTAGTGAGTCGCAATGCCGCCGCGCTGGCCTCAGCGCCCAGGGTGCCGCACCAGCCGCCGCGCATCCTCACGCCTGATCAGGCCCAGGCTCTACTCGACGCGATGCAGGATGACGGGCTCCGACGGATGGCAACCGTAGCCGTCCACACGGGCCTCAGGCAAGGTGAGCTGCTAGGGCTCAGGTGGCAGGACGTGGGAGACGGTGAGCTACACGTCACCCAAGCCCTCCAGCGTCTCGGTGGGCAGTACCAGCTAGTGGAGGTCAAGAGCCGCACCAGCAGGCGCACGGTGCCACTGACAGCCGATGCCGCGGACGCGCTCGCCCAGGAGCGCCAGCGCCAGCTTGAGGCTCGCCTGGCAGCCGGTGGCCGGTGGCGGGAGCCGATCCCCGACCTGGCCTTCACCACGGCGACGGGAGCGCCTCGGAGCGGGAGTGCGATCACCCACGCGTTCGCCGAAGCGCTCTCGGCGGCCGGACTCCCGCCAATGCACTGGCACCACCTGCGCCACGCCTTCGCCGGGCTCATGCTCGCCTCGGGGTCGGACTTGAGCACGGTCTCCAGCCTGCTCGGCCATACCTCAGTCAACCTCACCGCCAGCACCTATGCCGGAGTCATGCCGAGCCTCAAGCGGCAGGCCGCCGACCGCCTGGGCGCGATGCTCCAGCGGCCTGTCTGACAGGGCCGGACGGTGAAGGTTCGAGAGGTGCTCCGCGAGCTGACTCGCGACGGTTGGGAAGAGGTGCTGCCCAGGACGGCGGGAGATCACCGGCAGTTCAAGCACCCGAGCAAGCACGGGAGGGTGACCATCGCCGGAGCGCCGAGAGACGAACTCGCTCCAGGAACACTGGCGAGCATACGGAGGCAGTCCGGTTTGGCTAGACTTGGGAGGAAGTGAGGGTGCAAGATCCTGAGTCCCGTCTCCGATACCGAGTGGTGATCGAGCCCACGGCCACCGGGTACAGCGCCTATGTCCCGGACCTTCCCGGATGCGTTGCCACCGGCCACAGTCTTCGCCAAGTCTCCGGACGGATCGAAAGCGCCGTGGCCGCCCACCTGGCTGGGATGCGTCAGGACGGTGAGCTGATCCCCGCCCCTGGTGCGAGGGCTCTCCAGGCCGTCTGACAGTCTCCACGGCCTGTGGATAACTGGCCGGTTGGCGTCAAGGTTGGCGTCACGGCACTTCGAGCCATCGGAAGGGCGATCTTAGGCTCACCTGTTTTGTAAACAGCGGGTCGTGGGTTCGAATCCCTCCGTCGGCTCCAATTTTGATCTCAAATATAGGTCGCCAGAGGTCGCTAGAGTCCGCCAAAGGTCGCCTCATAAGTGGTCAACTAAGTGGTCAAACCGGACTTCCTGGCCCCGCCCCAAGGAGCTTCCCGAGCCGGTCGGCGGCGTCCCGCTTGAGGGTTGGCATGACCCCGGCGTATGTGGACGCGGTGAGGCCGACCGAGCTGTGGCCCAACAAGGCGCTGACGGTGGCCAGGTCAACGCCCGAAGCGAGCATCAGGCCGCCGAACCCCTTCCTGAGGACGTGCAGGTGCATGTCCGGCAACCCCGCCCGGCGGATCGCGGCCTTGAACTGGTGGGTTACTGCGTCGGGTTGCGCGGAGAGCCGGTCGGGGTGGTGAAGCAGAGGCCGGGCAGTGGCTCCCGCCAGCGCCTCCCCGCCGCCCGGCGCTCCTCTGCCTGGGACTGTCGTTCTTCCTCCAGCGCAGACAAGGCTTGGGGGGTCAGGGGCAGGGTCCGATGGCTGGTCCGTGACTTGGGCTCGGGCAACTGGTAGGCCCCATTCACCCTCAGCAGCTCTCGGGTCACATGCAACTCCCGTTTCTCCGGGTCGATGGCAGACCAGGTGAGCCCGAGCAACTCACCCCGCCGCAGGCCGGTGTGGAGGCTGACCACAGCGAGGCGCTGAAGCTGTCGGCAGCCGCTCATGGCTGCCACCACCATCTCGACCTCGGCCGGCGGGATCAG
>JAKAWF010000218.1 GCA_021817025.1 bacterium | reverse complement strand
GACGATCAGCTCGCTCCTGACTCCGCCCTTGCCCTGGGTGAACCACGGCTCGCCCCGGATCACCACCCGCCGGTAAACCTCACGCACGGCGGTGGACCACTCCTCCCCCAAAGCCCAGAGCAGCGGGAAGATCCCTGGGTCCGCGATCCGTGCCTACGTCGTGACCTCGTCACTCACGCTGCTTCAGCCCCCAGAACACAGGTTTTGGGCGTCTGGGCTGAGCGCTGCCCATAGAGGCGCTCCGGGAAGCTGAGGCCGCTGCCGACGAAGGCCTCACTGCCGAACATCTCGCCAAAGGGGGGCAGGTGCACACCACCGCCGTGCTGCGGCGTTGGCTGTTCACGGTCCCGGCTCGGCTGGTGCGTAGCGGCAGCCTCGGCGTCAGGGCTCTAATCGAGATCAGAGTTGGCGGAGGGAGAGGGATTCGAACCCCCGGAAGCGTTGCCGCCTCAGCGGTTTTCAAGCTCTCACACTGATGTTCGCAGGCGTCCGCCGACGTTCACCGTGATCACGAATCGGAACTCGTGGGTCCGCCACTGGCTGCCTCTGTCCGGTTGGATACGCTCAGGTTGCCGTCGCGGTTGCCGTCACTGACGCGCCGTCCACGGAGGTTTGGAAGGTTCTGGTCGGTGACGCAGGCGAGGT
This sequence comes from bacterium, assembly GCA_021817025.1. The sequence continues at coordinate 5,482 of JAKAWF010000218.1, read as the reverse complement.
GGCGATCTTTGAGTTCGCCAGCGTGGTGACTGGGCTTGCAGCTGATCATGGGGCGGCCTGCCCCTGCGGTTGATGTCGGAACCCTCGCCGGCTCTTCAACTCCGGCGACGCAACTAGAACCCCCGACTAGGCTCGCTGAGGAATTAGCCTGGACTTCTCCTCGCTGGCCAAGGCGTCCACAGCCTCGTCCCCGAAGTAGCGAGCGTGGGTAGCGCGAAGCTGAGTTTCCGATTCGGCCTCCAAGATCACTACCTCCGTGCTCGGAGACGCTCCTAACTCCAAGTCAAGCCTAGCCTTCACAGCGGCCTCACCCTGAGACGAACTGAACTGGCGCAGGTCGACCAACCGCCCCGCCTCCCGATCGTAGACGATCAAGAACAGGCTCATGGCTGTTGCCTCTTCACTTCGCTCACCATGGTATACCCGACCAGACCGATCCCGAGCGCAGTGACCAATCGTGACATAGGATTGAGGTCATCCGGAGACTCTTCAAATGCAGCTATCACGTCGCTCAGCAGAAGTAACCGACCTCGAGTTCCCGGCCGCTCGGGAACGTCGCCGCCGTACTTGAGTTCCGGCGCTGCGTGGCCAAGTGCGAGCGTTTCCGATAGCTCTGCCCACCAGTGTTGAAGGTTCGTTCGGACCTGCACCTCCACCCGGTACCCATCGATCATCGGAACGACGTGTACGGCACGGTACCCATGGCTCGGCCTGACCCGGAGATCAAGGACCCGTACCTGGGGAAATAGCTGAGACAACGCCGCCACCAGCCTGTCTTGGGCCGTGCGGTCAAGGACAATAATTCTGCAGCCCGCGATGTCCTGCATCTGCGATAGGCGCATGGATCCCCGAGCCAGCTTGGAGACTATCGATGCAGTTGACTTGCCCGGGCGACCCGTTGGAGCGAGGTCCAGCTCGCTTCGGATCCTTGCCATGACCGCCTCGTAGGCTGGAACGAACGAACGGCGGTAACTGTCCAGTTCCCGGATGCAGCCAGGCGCCCGGCTTCCACCACGAAGACGCTCTCCGAGGGCGTCGATCTGGGAATTGGGCCGATCAGGCACGAGGATGCGACTCCCCCCGTGGCACCGCGCGCCACTGGTCGTTCGCGCCCTGATAGCTACGCACCCTCCAAGTATCAGATGGCGGGAGTGCCGAGCAAGCGAGCCTCGAGCAGATCTGCCTTGGGGCAGGAGCTGCTGGCCCTGAGTCTGACCCACGAGCCTCCGAGAGAGGTCTGGGACCCGAGCGATCGTTCATTCGAGCAGGGCTGCGATCGATTGCGCTGCGGCGCGCTGCATGGTCTCGGTGACGTGCGAGTACCGGTCCAGAGTGATGGCCACGGTGGCGTGGCCCAACATCTCGCTCGCGACCTTCGGGTGTACTCCTTGGCTGAGAAGCAAGGTCGCCGCCGTATGGCGTAGATCGTGAAACCTCACGGGCGGCAGGCCAATCCGCTTCAGCAGTGGCAGGAAGTCGCGGCGAACTACCTGATCGCGCTCGAGGAGCCCGCCGACGGCTGTCGTGAAGACCAGGTCGCGGTCTTCCCAGGCGGCTCCGAGCCGCGCCCGATCCTGGTCCTGCCGCAGTCGATGGCGCTCCAGCGCGGCCACGGCTTGAGGCGTGAGCACCACCGCTCTCCGGGACCGAGCGGTCTTCGGCGGCGTGATGAGCAGCTGTGACCCCACCTTGGTCACGGTGCCGGTCACCTGGACGGTCCGGCGGCCGAGATCGATCGCAGACCACCGAAGTGCCAGGAGCTCCCCCTGCCTCATGCCAGTGGTGACCGCAACCACGTAGAGGGCTTCGAACGGACTCTCTGCGGCCGCTCGGCAGAGGAGCTTCACCTGTTCTGAGGTCAGGGTCCTCATCTCGGCGCTGACCATTCTGGGGGGACGCACAAGTCCGGCGGCGTTCCGCGGGACCATGCCCCACCGGACGGCGTCGGCGAGAGCGCGATGGAGGACGGCGTGGGCGTGGTGCGCCGTGGTTGGGCTGATCCCGGCATCCAGCATCCGGCGGTGAACCTCACGCACGTGTTGGGGTCCGACTTGCGACAGGCGCACCCGTCCCAGGACGGGGATCAGGTGCAGGCGCCCGAGCTCCTCATATCGCTGCAGGGTCCGAGAACGGAGGTGAGGCTGCATTCCAGGCAGCCAGACCTCCCAGTAGTGCCCGAAGGTCTCGCGGCCGCCGCCCGGGAGGAAGCCGTCCTCATGAGACTTGAGCGCGGCCACCAACTGCCGGTTGACGGCCTCCCGGGTCGAGCCGTACAGCCGATGCCGGCGCCCGCCCAGGAAGATCGCCGCCTCCCAGCGGCCATCCTTGCGGTGGTAGATCGTGCCCTCGCCGTTGGCTCGCTTGGCCACGTCGGACTCACAGCTCTTCGGGGGGCCCGAAGCCTACCAGTGGCGATCGCTCCCACCGCTCACGCACGTAACCTTCGACCGCTGCCGCCGGGACGCGGGTCAGCCGGCCCAGCTTGACGACAGGTAGCTCTCCCCGCTGGATCATTCCATAGAGGTAGGTCCGCCTGCACCCGAGCAGGTGGGCGGCCTCATCCACGTTGAGGAGCAGCTTTTCAGTCATTGGACCGCCTCCCAGATCAGGTCGGGGGTGATCCTGAACATCCGCTCCGCCCGGAGGCGGTCCCGCTTGGCGTCCACCAACCCCTCGAAGTGCCTCCCCTTCGCCTGGAGGTGGCGGGTCGCAAGCGAACCCGCCGTGCGCAGCACCGCCGCAAGGTCGTCCTCGGTGGAGAGCGCCCCAAGTGCGCTGGCATAGCCGATGAAGCCTCGCACCAACCTCTCCTGGGCCGCGGCCCGGACGCGCAGCCGCACCAGTGGCGACGATGGTGACCCCAGCTCGGCCCGGCGGAGCTCGCTCCAGACCGGATCCTGGTGCCACCGGGAGCGGTTGCTGTCCTTCCCCGGGCGGCGGAGCGAGATCCACCCCATCCCGTACTCCCACAGCCCTTGGCGCGACCGGAGCGCCTGCTCGAGGGTCTCCAGCCCGAACGCTCGCAGTGCTCGGCGGCGGAACTGAAACTCAACCCTTATGTGCTCACCTCACCGTGCCTCACGGTTGCAGGTGTTATGTGACTACGACGAGCTGTCTCACCCCGCTGTCCTACCCCCAGAGGGGTGATGGGGGACAGTCTGGGACATGCGGTATTGTGGCCTGCCCCGGGATGAGACCGTGGGACTCGCCCTTGGCCTCCTCGCGGTGAGACACGAAACGAGTGGACACCCCTATAGATGACATAACGACCCGCCAGACGGGCTGCTCGGGATCGCGGCCCCGCCAGATTTCCTCCTGCCAGTGCTGGTCCCTGCCCGCCATCTCCAGCGACTTGTCGTAGATCCGGCAGACCACGTCACCTTTGCCGAAGGTGAAGCCGGAGAAGCTTCGCCCGCTGAGATGCGCCTGACGGGGAACTTCGAAGAGCCGGCGGCGAGTGGCCCGGCAGCTGAAGTCCGAGAGGTCCTGAGCCACCGGGATCCAACCCTGGAAGTCGCAGTACAGGTCGAGTCTCGACACCCGCAGCGGACCCATCACCTCCAGCACGGCCTCGCTCAGCCATCCCTCCACCATGGCGACGGCGGTCTCAACCCCGTACGCGTGAATGAATGGCGAGTGCCACTGCACGAAGACCGGCGGGAAGGGATCGGCTGCGCCCAGCATCAGCTCGATCCGTGCCGAGCGCAGCCAGATCGGGTAGCCCCTCCACCCGTGCGGCTTGAGGATGAAGCCCTCGGGGTTCTCGCCGAGGTCAACCATGGACCCGTCAGCACCAGCTTCGCTGCGGAGCCCAGCCAGCTCCTGGCGCAGGCCCGCGCGGAGCAGACCCGGCGCTGAGGCGTGGATGGTGTCCACTCCAGAGGTGAGGAGATTGACCATGCTCACCCGATCTCGCCCTGATCTCGAGCCAATGTACTTTGCCACCAGGGTGTTACAAGCACCCCTGGTGGCTGTGGGCTGATGGAACTCCACCTGCCACGCACGGCCGATACCGGGCCGACCGCGATTCTGTCTGGCGGGGTCGCTCCGCTCACGCGGCCTGGACCACACTCGCTCCCGCTGAGGTCGAGTTGGGTTGGCCGCTGCCCGAAGTCGGCGGCGGCTCTGGCTCTCGTGATGAAGCGGCCGAGGTTGACCCAAGCCGCCTGCTCCGCTCCGGCACGAGCACCGGGCCACCCGCTCTCCGCCTCATTGGCGGCACGGGTGGCCCGGTTTGCGCGCAGGGCACAGCAGCTGAGCTCCACAACCTCGACCACCCCGCTCGCGAGCCAGGACCACCTCGGTCGGGCAGCTGACTCACTCGGTTGCATCGGGTACGCGAGACCGGCGAGCCCAAGAGTGCTTCGCCAAGTCTCCGCCATCTCTCGCCCCCTGGTGATTCGCTGCACCGCGCCATGTGGTACGGTCCATTATATCAGGACCACACGCCGCGTCAAGGGGTGCGCGAACCCCCACTCGCCTTCAAGCCCAACCCTCGGCCACTGACCGCGGGACACCCATCCAAATGGGCATCCCCTTGGATGGACCGGGCTCTGCCTACCCCTTCAGCGGCCGAGCGGAGTCCGGCGGAAGACCAGGGTCGTCAGGTCGGCTGGCAGGTAGACCTCGATGACCGCGACCGCCAGGGCATCCTGCTTCATGACCCGGTACAGCTGAAGCACCGGGACACCGTCCGGCACGGCCAAGACCCGCTTGAGGTCCGGCGCCGGCATCATCGCCTCAACGACATCCTCTCCGTCCGCTGCCGCCATCCCCCGGCTTGCGAGCAGATCGGGAAGCCACTGACCGTCCAGATCCGCCGCTGTCAACCTCAGGTCCTGCTCGACCCTGGGGTGAAGCCAAGCACAACGGAGCGAGGGGATGCCCTCGGCCCCGTATCCCACCGACTCCTGCACCAGAACCGCCGTCCCGGCCTCCACCTGGAGCAGACCCGATATCCAGGGAGTCGCGGGCAACCGACGCGTAGCCGGCTCGATCGGCGCGCTGAACCGGAACGATCTCACGGGACCGGATCCGGTCCGATCCCCATCCGCGGACGCCGACAAGCGGGCCGAGCTCACCTGCGTCGCGTCCACCAGTCTCCGATCCGCCTTGGGGTCACGCACGAAGCTGCCAGCCCCGTGTTCGGCGACCACCATCCCCTCCTGCTTCAGGAGGCCGATGGCGCTCCGCACCGTGGTCCTGGTGACCTGGTACCGGGCCATCAGCTTGCGCTCCGATGGGAAAGCCACCCCCGTCGGCAGGCGCCCCTCCGCTATGTCCTGGCGCAGGTGATCTGCCAACTGCTGATACAGCGGCACCGGGCTGTCGCGTTCCAGGGTGGGTCTCACAACTGCTCCAGTTTAGATGGTCCGGTCCAAAAAGCGCATAACCCAAGCCTGGCGCGAACCAACTTCGGCTGCGCCGTGGGCGGCGTACCATCGCGTCCATGACGGGATGCGAGCCCCTGGCAAGCGGTGCT
>JAKAWF010000217.1 GCA_021817025.1 bacterium | reverse complement strand
ACTGAGAGGTTCAGCCCTCCGTACAGTAGGAGGTCGCGGACGCCAGCTTGGATGTCGGCTTCAGTACGCGTCGAAGTGCGACTCGCGAGCTCCCTCACGAGAGCGTTCAAGTCGAAGGCGCCTGCCGTCACTGGGTCAGTATCGTGGAGTGCCGCCGCCGTTGTCCCCACACTCCCACCGAGAGCTCTCCGAGGCACGTCCGCTGGCTGGGCTTCTCTGGGTGTTTTCAGCAGCTCTGCCGTCCGGCTCACTGACCGGGCTCCCTCGAGATGGTGCCCAGGGCGAGGAGGAATCCGGGCCGATGGTGGGCGAAGTCTGGGGCGGGGTCCCAGCCCATGAGCCGCTCGCTGGTGACGGGAGACTGCTCGTCTGTGGGGCGTGCAGAGAGGGGGCGCCAGAGCAGAGAGTGAGAACGCAATGCGCCCTCAACCGCGTCCACTTCTCGGTCAGCTCGCACCTCGCGCAGGGCCTGAACCGTCCACTCCTGGGCGAGCTCATTGACCTTCGCTGTGGCGAGTCCCTTCCGCAGCGTGAGGTAGGCGATGACTACGACGGCGAGGGTGCGCGCAGCTGTGACGGCCCCCAAGATGGTCTCCGCGGTGACCGCGCCTCCGCGGTGTGTCGGAGCAGCCCGGCCGCGGAACCCTCGAAGGGCCCTAGATCGCTCACAGCTTCGCTCGTGTTGTCAGTGGTCGACCACGCGCGTGAGGCGGGGAAAGGCGCGGCCATCTGGGCATCCGACTTCCGGCCCGACTCGTCCTTGAAGATGACGTTGTAGTTCCCGTTCGAGTTGAAGGGAGGGTCGAGGTACACCAGGTCCACGCTCTCGTCGGGGATATACCGACGGAGGATGTCGAGGTTGTCGCCGTAGTAGAGGACGTTGGTGATCACTACTCAGATTGCGCGGCCCCGGCGGTTTGGACCGAGCCTTCTTCGGCCGTGGGCTCGGCTCTAGCCGCCCCAGACGGTTCCGGTCGAGCCTGCGGCGCGCTCAGTTCGCGGATAACCGCTGCCGTCATCCCTATGATCGCCACGGCGTCCTCACGATCCCACTCAAACAGGGCGGCGGCGGAATCTCCATGATGTGCAGGGCTGGACAAGATGTACACCGCCTGCCGCAGGAGACGAAGGCGCTCGGCCTTGGTCCAAGTCTTGGTCACCTGCCCGGTGAGGCTCTTTTTCACTGGCTGCGGCAACGCGGCGAGGTCCCCGAGCGCCGTGGTCAATTGCTCCAGTGCGTCGCGGCAACCCGCTACCGCAGGTCGGTAGTGACCGATCTGGAGCTGGTGATATGCCTCACCCAGGCTAGAAGCTGCTGCGGCCAGCTCTGGGTCTGCAACCGCGTCCGGCAACGGCACCTCAAGAAGCAGTGTTCGTCGGTAGCCAAGGGTGCCGAGAAGGGCGATCCAGTCGCTCTGCCCGATGGTATGTTGGATCTGTCCGGTGGAGTGCCAGGTATCGCCTCCAGCCAGCGCCACTTGTGCGTAGAGCGTGAGGTTTAGTTGGAGGTTCGATCCATTCCGAATCTCCTCGACGGCCTCCAGTTGTGATCGGCTCAAGTCGCATGACAGAGGGACCTGGAACTCGCTCCAACTCGAACTCAATGCCCGAGGCAGGATGGTGGGTTGAGGGTGGAGCCGTGGAAGTGTCTTTCCACCGACCACGAGGTCCGCGACAAGGCCGAAGAGGACCGTGCCGTCGGCCGTGGATACTGTCGGTCTGATCTCGAATAGGACGTTCAACCAGTAGCTTCCGAGGCCGGGAGAGCCGCTCACCTGGAGCAAGGATGCCGACGCGACATGCTGCCCACGGTTGTCATTGATCTGGACTGATGTCATTGGCCTCTCCCCGTCTCGGCCCGTGGGCCCTCTGCCGGCGGCTGCTCGAAGTACGACCGGTCGTATTCAAGGTCGGCGTCTGGTTTGTCCTGAAGTACCATCTCCAGGGCCCGCTGAAGGACCTTGCGCCGGTCGTTCTCCACCACGCTCTTGCGCCCCAGGCTGTTCAGTCGAAGGTTGAAGTAAGTCGATCTGAGCAAGCCTTGAGGCCAAGGCCAATCTGGAATGTGAGCTACCTCGCGGCGAGCCAGGTCGAGCATCTCTTCACGCTTCACGGCACTTCGTTCTGCCTCCAAGCTACCTACCCGGTAGGGTAGCACGAGCGGGTCGGCGCAGCGAACACCACGGCGAACGCAACGGCGGCCGGCTGGCCCCGCCTGGGTCTACGCGCCGCCAGGAGGGCTGGTGGAGCAAAGTGCTCCATGGGTGGGAGCGGTGACAACGCTGAGCGGTCCAGGGGGGAGGCGATGTCCATAGAATCCTCAGCGGAACCCGATCAAGGCCCAATCGGATCACGGGAGGCTCCCGAATGAACCGCCGCGAACTGGCCAAGACACTACAGGCCCAGCTGCTCTATGACGGCGACCCGAGAGTATCGAGCAAGTCGCAGTGGTTCGCCCGAGTTCTGAAATTAGGGCGCCGCGCGCCTCCTTGGTGTCAAACAGTTTTAGAGCCAGTGGCCGCACCGCTGGTGCCTTGGCGCGGGAGGAGGCCGGCAGGGGAAGCAGATGAGGCGTTCAAGGCGTGGACCTGGATTGCCAGGGGCGACACAGGCCGAAGGCTGGTGGAGCAGATTCGTCACCCTCATCGCACCTGGGTCGGCTTCCGAGCGGGACTCCTGCTCCTGTCGGTGCCCCAGAAGGTCTGATGGCCCAACCAGTCACACGCCAACAGGAGGCGGATCGCGGGCTGGCCCGAAGACCGAAGCTGTCGACAGTCGGTCCCCGTGTCGCTCGGGCACCCCAGTTATCCGTCCTCATCGGAGCCGCCGTGCCTCGAGCTTGGAGGCAGCGGTCAGTCACCTGACAGCTACCGTTGACAGCTACCTGGGGGCACATCGGTAGACGTCGGTGGACACGACGCTCTGGGCCGCGATCACCAGGCCACGTCAGTGGACACTGGCAGACCCCACATGGGCGGTCTGCAAAACCGCGATCCCGGGTTCGATTCCCGGAGTCGCCTCCAGCAGATTTGAGATCAAAATGGGCCGCAAACCAGGCTTCTGGGAATCGGCTGGGGGAGCCTGACGGCACCAGTGACGGCAACGGGATCCATGCGCGCGGAGCTGCCAACACCCAACGTGAGCAGCTGGTTCCTCGGTGTGGTTCCGATCATCTACGATCCGCTATAGTCTCATGCCATGGGTACTGCGGCCGAGCTATTGCGGGAGGCGCGCCGCCGAGCCGGACTGTCCCAAGTAGAGCTGGGTCGCCGGTCTGGGGTGGCCCAGAGTGTGGTGAGCGCATATGAGTCCGGTGCCCGCCAGCCGTCGGTTCCGATGCTGATTCGCTTGGTAAACGCCACCGGATCTGAGCTGGACATCCGGCTCGCTGGGCGGTCCGGGCCCGAACCAGCAAGCGGCTTCCTGGGTCAGCGAATCCGCCTTCATCGTGGCGAGATGCAGAAGGTGTTGGCCCGCTATGGGCTGGGCAACGCCAGGGTGTTCGGCAGCGTCGCTCGGGGCGAGGAGGGATCTGAGAGTGATGTGGACCTACTCGTAGACGTACCTGCGGGAGTCGGCCTCCTGACTCTGGGGCGTTGCCAGGCGGAACTTGAGCGCCTGCTCGGGGCACGTGTGGATCTGGTACCCGCCGGAGACCTCAAGGCGCAGTTGGCTGTGGAAGTACTGGCTGAGGCGGTGCCGATCTGAGCCGCCGGGAACGTCAACGTCTGGAAGATGTTATTGCCGCCATCGATGCTATTCGGGCTCATCTTGAATCCGGCGATCTCCATGACGGGGTCGTCTTCGACGCTGTGCGGGTTCGTCTGATCGAAATCGGTGAGGCGGTCAAGGCCCTCCCCGAGCGGCTGCTAGCCACGGAGCCGGCCCTGCCATGGGCGCAGATCGCCGGCATGCGGGACCACCTCGCCCACCGCTACTTCGACACCTCTCATGCCGTCGTCGCTGCCACCGTCAGCGACGACTTACCCGAACTCGAGACCGCTGTAAGGCACCTACTTCAGGTGGTTGACGACGACAACTGAGCAGCCCCGCCCCAGTGGGTCAGGTACGGGTCACGACACCGCTGCGTCTCGGACGGCCTCTGAAACCGCGATCCCGGGTTCGAAGCAGGACTCGCCTCCAGCGCAATCGAGATCAAACTGGCCTCCCGAGTCGGACATTTGGAGTCGGGTGAGCGGCGCGACCTATCCCTTGTGGGCGAGTAACGAGTAGCTGAGGGGTAGCCGGGGCCACCCGGAGGGGAGTCGCCAGACTCCCGGCCCAGCTGCGACCAGCTGCGGGAAGCGGGGGAAGAAGATCTCGCTGCGCTCGTGGAGCAGGCGAATGCCCAGTCCCTCCCTGGCCAGGCAGCTGACAACCTCTCCGAGAGGGTGGACCCTCTCATGGGTCCGGTTGCTCTTGGTCGCGGCGTCCGGGACCGCGTAGTCCCCTGGCTCGTCCCATAACGACTCCCCAGGGTCGACGTAATCCAGCTCGAAGTCCGGAGTCTCCCCCATGCAGTCGATCAGTGGGTGCGATTCGACCAGGTAAAGGAGGCCGCCGGGTCGGAGCAGGTGGTTCACGACCTCGGCCCAGGAGCGCAGGTCCGACAGCCAGTTGAGCGCCCCCTTCCCCGTGTACACGATGTCGAACTGCCTATCCAGCACGGCGGGCGCCTCGGCCACGCTGGCCTCGATGAACTCGGCCGAGACGCCGTCCTCCTCCGCCAGCCGGCGGGCGGCGGCAACCGCCCCCGCCGAGTAGTCAAGTCCCGTGGCCCGCGCGCCGAGGCGGGCCCAGGAGATGGTGTCCAGCCCGACGTGACACTGCAGGTGGAGGAGGTCCTTGCCCTCCACCTCTCCCAGCTCCTCCAGCTCATACGGGAAGAGCGAGCTGCGCCCAGACCGGAACGAGGGCAGGTCGTATAGATCGGAGCCCAGATGGAGCTCGACGCGTTCCTCCCACCAGGCGAGGTTGTCTCGATCCCAGCTGTCGTCGGCCACGGCCCGCCATTCTACGGGAGGCAAAAGCCCGCGGCCCCAGCGCCGCGGCCCGTAAATCTAAGATCCGAGGCGAGGCACAGGCCACTGGCGCCCTGTGTGGGTTGACTGGTACCAGCGACATCGTCGACTCGAGCGTGGCACTGCTGGCCCGGCGCCTGCGCGCCACAGGCGTCACCAGTGACCCACAGAACACTCATCGGCTCGACGCGACGCTCCCGGTGGTGCGCTGCTGAGTTTCGCCGGAGGCGCCAGCGCTATGCTGCTCCAGTTGGGCGTGCTGCTCAGCAACGGGGCAGGGGATTGAGACTGCCTGTAATCAGGACTGAGCTCGTGTATAGAGGATGAGCTTTCTGGGTGGCAGGGCTGGGGCTCCAGGTGAACAGAACGGCGTCGCCAGCGGCGAAGTCGCTGGCATTGGAAATTGGCAGCCTGGCGTAGGAGCCGCTGGCGAGGTCGGCAACGTACTCGCTGCCAGACGAGTAGCCCCAAATTACGTACGGTCCGGCTTGTACGAGGTCGGAGACTCCCGTTCCGATTTGGAGCTTGACCGCTGCGGGTTCTCCGACTGACCACAACCACAGCTGCCCCACTGAGTCTGACCACGCAGCCCCGCTGGGGTCCAGGGATGCGACCAACCCGAACCTAAGGGCGTGAAGCCGGGAGGCAAGCTTCTCTGGAACCGACGACTTCGTCCACGAGCCCATCCTGACTGCCCCGTCCACTGTGTGCGGGTGCAGCCCGCCGACGTCGTATATGAAGAGGTCGCCGACGAAGAACCCAAACCCGGGAGGCTCTCCGATGTGAAGCTGATAACTGGTGTCTTGTGAGAGGTCGGCGAGAAAGTAGCCGCCCCCGCCGACGCCACCCGGGATGATGGTCCACGCCAGCCATCCCTCTCCGGCTCCGGGCGCCGTCGTATCAAGGGTAAAGGTGATCACACTCGCAGACCCCGCGTAGGGCACCAACGTCGACACCTGGCCGGACCGCAAGTTCCAGTCCATGAGGGTGGCCGGTACTGGGTCCACCCTGGTCTCGGACAGGGTCCATACAAGCCAGCGCCCATCAAAGGCGCCAGACACCACCGCGTACTGGGAAGAGGGGAACTGAAAGATGTGCTGCATGGCACCACTGCCCCGCGCCACTTCGACGACCCCT
>JAKAWF010000216.1 GCA_021817025.1 bacterium | reverse complement strand
CCATTCCCCCAAACCCGTAAGGGCTAGGTTGTGGCTTACGGAGTCTCTGGGCACAGCCGGCGGCCTTCCAGGTCGATCTCAGGGAGAGAAGGTTCCACGGGCCGGTCTCCAATCTGGCTTTGGTCCCACCGTCAGATCACTACCAAGGCGATCTCCCCGTCCGGCCAGGACCACTTTCCCGACCCACACCGCCCGTGGCCCCAAGTTGCGGGTGTTCGTGCCGGTGTGCTACCGTCCTGACCGAACTGGGGATCGGTCAGGCCAGTCAGCCCTCGTTCATCAGCATGAACCGTGCCAACCCACCCACTCTAGTCCGGGTCGGCCATCCGTGGCTCCCCCAGCCAAGGCCCGGCGGCACGGGTGGGCCAATGCTCTTATTCTGGAAGGCCCATGGACGATCCTCCTAGCTCGCCGGGTCCACAGGCCATCGCTGTCCTCGGGGGTGGGTTCCTCGGAGCCAACATAGCTCATCGTCTGCAGGAGGACGGTCACGCCGTGACCGTTCTCACGAGATCGGAGCCTCGCGCAGAGCACGCCCGTCTCCTGCACGGTTGCACGCTGGTGATCGGAGATGTGCAAGATTCGCTGGCGTTGCAGGAAGCCGTGCGAGCAGCACGGCACATCATCTACGCCGTGGGCACCCTGCATCCTCACGCTTCCAATCTTGACCCAGTCACCGACGTGGTCACGTCGCTCCCACCGTTGCTGTCTGTCCTCGGCCAACTGGAAAGCGGACAAGCCTTCACGTTCCTCTCTTCCGGCGGCGCGATCTATGGCAACGCCCGGGTGACACCGACCCCGGAGGAGACGAACCCAGCGCCTCGATCTTCATACGGCATCATGAAACTCGCCGGTGAGAGGTATGCGGCTCTCTTCCAACACGCGCGCCACGCGCCGTCAAGGATTCTGCGCCTCGCCAACGTATACGGCCCGGGGCAGCTGGCCGAACGCGGCCAGGGCATAATCGGTGCGCTGCTCATGTGTGCCGAGACCGACCGGCGGCTACAGATCTTCGGTGACGGGTCGGTCGTACGGGACTTCATTCACGTCGACGACGTTGCGGACGCGGTCACCCGACTCTTGTCCGGCCCGCCCGAACCGCAGGTGTTGAACGTGGGCTCGGGAATTGGCACTAGTATCAATGCGGCCGTGCAGGTCGTTAGGGCCGTCACCGGCAAGGCCATCGAGGTCGACTACGTTGACAGCCGGACGGCGGACGTCAGCGTGAGCACACTCGACACCCGGCGGATCCGCAGCCTCATTCCCTTCAACCCCCGGTCGCTGGAAGCAGGGGTGATGGAGACCTGGGCCCGCCGAGCCGAGAGCCACGGCGAGGAGTGGTCGGGGTCCTCCAGCCCGCGGAAGACACCACCCCCGCGACCCCCCAGCCTGCCGAGGGTCGGTACCGGCGCGTGACATTCGCAGGTCAGGAACCCGTCGCCAGCAGGGTCCGATTGTTGGCGCGGAGGATCAGACGTCGTTGGCCAGCGGCGGCGTCCGTGCGCCCCCGAGGAGTGGTCGACCATCCGCGCGACGGCCAAGTCGTCCCACGCGGACCGGTTGTGATTCACGGCTGGGCAGAGTTCCGGGGACGTCCAGCGACCCAGATTCAGGTGCTGGTCAACGGTCAGCTTGCCACCACAGCCCGTCCCGAGGTCTCGCGTCCAGACGTCGCCAATGCGTTGCGGATTGACGAGAGCCGCGGGCCGCTCGGGTGGGCGATCCCGCTGGACCTTTCCCGTCTTCGCGGGCCGACGGCTCGGGTGACGGTCATTGTGTCGCTTACCGGTGGCCGGACTTGGGTAGTCGGGTCCCCCTTGGTCAGCACTTTGGCACCGCCGGTTACGCGCGTCTCCGGCAGCGGAAGTCTCGATGCTCCGACCGCCAACCAGAGCATCATAGGCGACGTCGTCCCTGTGCAGGGGTGGTCGCTGTTCGAGTGCGAGGTCCCAGCTTGGGTCGATGTCGAGATCGACGGTCAGCTCGCTGGCCGGGCACGCACCCAGCTCCCCCGGCCCGACGTCTTTAGGGCGACGTCCATGCCCTCCGCGTTGGTCGCTGGCTTTGAGTACCTCCATTGCGTTGACCTGAGTCCGGGGGAATCCCACGCCTTCGAGATCGGGGTCAAGGCGCATCATGAATGCGGGAGTACGTGGGTGTCCCCACGGCGTCGGGTCGTGGTCACCGCTCCCGGGCCCCTCCCCTCGAGGTCGCCTGCGACAAGGCCGTCCTCCGCCGAGGTCCCCATCGCGCCCGGCCGCAAGCTGGACGACCGGCGGCTGCTGGTTTTCACGCACTCCCTCGCTCCCGGGGGCGGCCAGCTGTTTCTCCATGAGCTGGTCAAGGGACTGCACACGCGCCACGGCCTGACGTGCAGCGTCGTGGCCCCTACCGACGGGGCTCTCAGGACGGAGTTGGAGGCCGCCGGAATCCCCGTCCGCATAGTGGGCGACTACCCCGTCAAGGGAGTGCAGCAGTACGAAGACGGCATCCGCCGCCTCAGGACGGTGGCTCGGGAGTTCGGGGGGGCCGTTGCCCTAGCCAACACCCTCGGAGTGTTTCCGGCCGTCGACGCGGCGCTGCGGGAGGGCATGGAGGTCGTTTGGACCATCCATGAGAGCTTCTCCCTACAGGAGTTCGCCTATCTCAACTGGGGCGCCGCGGGGCTTGATCCGGCGGTGCATAGCAGGTGGCTGGAAACCTTGCGCTCAGTGCCCGCGGCCGTGTTCGAGTGCGAGTCGACCAGCCGCCTCTTTTCGCGCTACATTCCAGACAGCCGCCGGGTGGTGGTTCCCTACGGCATCCCGCTCGCAGAGATCGACGTCGCCCTGAGGTCGCGAGACCGGGCGGAAGCGCGGCGGTCATTGGGCATCCCAGCCGATGCCCTGGTCTTGTTGTCCATGGCGGTGTACGAGCCACGCAAGGGCCAGGCCTCGCTTGTGGAGGCATTTGCCCGCATCGCCCAGGCGTACCCGAAAGTCAGACTGGCCCTGGTGGGGCACCACCCCAGTGACTATGCCAACGTTGTGTCCCGGCTGGTGGAGCTGCATGGCCTGGGGGACAGGGTCAAGTGTGCTCCCATCGCAGTGGACGTTTACGATTGGTACGTTGCCGCCGACGCGTTGATTTCGGCTTCCGATGTAGAGTCAGTTCCCCGATCCATGCTGGAGGCCATCGCCTTCCGACTGCCGGTCATCGCGGCCGACGCGTATGGTGTTTCGGAGCTGATCCGGAACGGACGCAACGGCTGGACGTTTCCAAGGCGGGACCTGGCTCTGCTTACGGCTGCCATGGTGCGTTTCGTGACGACGTCCGCAGAGGAGCGACGCCAGATAGTTGTGGAGGCCCGAAGGAGTCTTCCGCTTTTTGATGCGACCCTCTACGTGGATGACTACAATGCGCTGATCCGCTCGCTGGCGCGCCGCTCTGGCACCAGTCCGCGTGAGGTGGTAGCGCGCCGGAGCTGGCGTCTCCAGGGGGCGGAGGCGGGTTTTGACAGAGAGTGAGGGCCGGCTCCAGGCTGGGGGTCCCACCGTTGACGGCGCCGGCCGCCCGACGGGTGAGCGCTTCGTCCCGGAGCTGATGGGTGGCGGACTTCTAGATGCGGAGCATCAGGTCCGTTATCTGTTCGCTGCCCAAGTTACGCAGGGGCGTACGGTCCTAGATGCGGGATGCGGTGTTGGCTGGGGACTCGAGTTACTGCTTCGCCGTGGGGCAGCTGCAGGCACGGGGATCGACTTGTCTCCGGACGCAGTGGCGGAGGCGCGGAGCCGGGTGCCCGAGGCCAGGGTGATTCAAGGAGACCTGTGCGCCCTAGATCCGGAGATAGGGCAGTTCGGCTTGGTGGCATGCTTCGAGGTGCTTGAGCACATCCAGGAGATCGGGATGGTGCTGGATGGCCTTGTCGCGGCCCTGGCTCCTGGTGGGCTCCTGATGGTCTCCTCGCCCAATCCCGGGATCTATCGTGGTGACAACCCCTTCCACGTCCACGAGCTCCGTCCTGAGGAGCTACTACAGGAGGTGGCCGCCCGCCTGCCCCATGTCCGTCTGTGGCGCCAACGAGCGGTGGTGGGGTCCGTTCTGAGGACCGTCGAGGGAGCTTCAGAGTGGCCACGTCCCATGAGTGATGCCGAGGCCTTCGCCCTCGCAGCCGCCTATGACGGTCGCGACCAATACAGCGTCGTAGTGGGGTCATCTCTGCCGCTGCCGGTCATTCGGCAGGCGGCGGCGTTCACGTCGGCACACCAACTGGATGACCTGGCCGCCCTTGCAGAGGGGCTGGAGAAAGAGCGTCGCGACATCTGGGCCGACCATGAGCGCATCGCCGAGGAGCGGGAGCGCTTGCTCGTTGAGGTTGCCGATCTGCGGACGAGTTCGTCGGAGGCCGTGCGCGATGCGGAGGCGGCGCGGGCGGCGCTGGCCGCGGCGCATATCCACGAGGTGGAGCTGACCGAAGAGCTGGGGTACCTTAGGCAGGAACTGGATCGCGTGTCGCTGTTGTTGCTCGAATGTGAGCAGGAGACGGCGGTTGAGGTTCTCGGCCGTGTGGAGCGTGCCGTTTCCGGCGATGACAGAGACCTGTGAGCCAGCCAGGACTCGGCTTTCAAGTGGCTCGTTGGTGATCCCCCCGGGCAAAGAACGGCTGCCTCGTGGCGACGGTCACGGGAACAGTGAGCCGACCCCGCACGCCCACGGAGGCCGTCCCACCCTGAACTTTGTCTCCGCGCCCGGAGGCAGCGCCTTCATGGCCGAGCTGATGGATGTCCTCGCCGACTCCGTTCGCCGGGCGGGGGGGGCGGCGAGTTCGTACGAGGGCTTGGTGCCGATCGAGGATACGGAGGCGGTCTGCCTGGTAGTGCCTCACGAGTACTTCGCCGTGGTGCCCGCGAGTCTCCAACCGAGCGCAGGCGGGCGCAAGCGGATGATCGGTGTCTGTGTGGAGCATCCGGGGACCGCGACATTCGAGACGGTGGCCGCTCACAGTAGGGATCTTGGAGGCGTCGTCGCGACTAGCACAGCTGCGGTCAGCGAACTGCGGCGGCGCGGAATCGACGCCCAGCCGTTCGTCCTTGGCTACAGCCCGCTCTGGGACCGTTGGGGCGGAGACGCAGTTGAGCGCCCGGTCGACATCACCTACCTCGGCACGCTGGACTCGAGGCGCTCCGAGGTGATAGCTGGATGGGCGGAGACACTCTGGCCATGGCGCACCCGATTCGTTGTGCCGCCACACGAACCGATGACTCAGCCGAGGCCCTACTTTCTCATGGGTGAAGAAAAGTGGAAGCTCCTGGCGTCGGCCAAGATCATCCTCAACCTGCACCGCGAAGGTTCACATGCACTTGAATGGGTGCGGGCGCTCGAGGCGGCCTGCAACGGATGCGTCGTGGTCACAGAGCGGGCTCTAGCCTGCGCCCCGTTCGTCCCCGGCAAACACTTCATAGTGGGAAGGCCCGAGAACCTTGCGAGGCTGGCCACGACCTTGCTTCGCCATCCGGAGCGCTTGGCGGCAATTCGCGAGGCAGCCTATGAAGCTTGCCGTCAGCGCCTGGACATGGCCGAGTCGGCGGAGCGGCTGCTGGCAATCGCTGGAGCCCTTCCTCCGCCCACGAACCGGTCGAGTCAGCGTAGTCGCATTCCGCCGTCGCTTCCCCGCAGTGTGCCGCCGTTGGACGATCGCGTGCCGCTCGCCATTGATCCGCCGCCGACGGAGCCAGCGGCGACGGACGCCCTTCGCCAGACCGTGTGTCGTCTCCTGCAGAACGACATCCAGCGCCGACGGTCGGAAGGCAAGCTGATGACAATTGAGCGCCAACCGGAGCTGCAGGCAGCTGAGGTCGACGTGCTGCTGATTGGTGCCGGTGATGGCGGGGAGCAGTCACTCCGGTCGCTGCTCCGGCAGTCTACGGCGGCGGTGCTGGGGATCCGCACCGCAGTGATGGGAATTGATCAGGAGATGGCTGGCGCCGGCGACGCCAGCCGCAGCCTGTCAGGACAGAAGTTCGCGGGGGGGTGGATCGAGCTGTGTCACACTGCCCAGTTGGGGCGCGCCTTCCTCCTAAACGAAGCGCTGAAGACGGTCCGCGCCCCGTTGACGCTGGTGGCACAGCCCGGCATGCACTTCTTTCCGACGGCCGTGGAACGCTTGGCCGACGCGTTGGCTGCATCG
>JAKAWF010000215.1 GCA_021817025.1 bacterium | reverse complement strand
TGGCTGGCCCTCAGTCTCCCGATTACCACTTCGCTCCTCTCCGGCCCCCACCCGGCCCCGGACTTTGACAGGGACCTGGGCCAATTACCAAGACCTCTTCTCTCATGGATCTGGGCCACGGCAGAGAGCCAGTCTCTGCCGGCTCAATTCTCACTTCAGCCCACTTCGAGATTTGGGCTGGAGCCCAGGGCGGGGATTGAACCCGCGACCTCTTCCTTACCAAACAAGCGCTCTACCACTGAGCTACCTGGGCTGGTGGGCGGGAGAGGATTCGAACCTCTGTAGGCGGTAGCCAGCTGATTTACAGTCAGCCCCGTTTGACCACTTCGGTACCCGCCCCCAGCGGAGTATACCGGGGCTTGGTAGGCTGGATCGCACAGCGGCTCGCGGGGGCCGGTAGCATCGGGGGACTTGCCGCAAGTGGAATCGGAACGGCTTCCGGAGGTCGACTTCGCCACCTTAGTGGCGCTGGACATCAGGAGCGGAGTCGTGGTGGAGGCATCTCCCTTCCCAGAGGCTCGCAAGCCCTCAATCAAGATGGTGATCGACTTCGGCGCCCCCATCGGCCGACTCCGCTCCAGCGCCCAGCTCACCCGCCACTACACGCCCGAGGGGTTGGTTGGCACCGAGGTCCTCGCCGTGGTCAACTTCCCACCTCGGCGGATCGCGGGACTGGCGAGCCAGGTCCTGGTGTTGGGAGTGCTGAACCCCGAGGACCAAGGTGAGGTGATCCTGGTCCGACCGGACCGCCCGGGCACGGGCGGCTGGCGCTTGGGGTAGTCCTCGCAGCCGGCCCCGTCCAAGACTGTCCTCAGAACCACAGCCCTCCGCCCCTGACAGGTTAAGATCCCATCCGTGGGGGGGCGGGATCCCCACAGTGCGAAGGAGATGGCCATGAGCATCATGCGGCGCATGTCAGACCTCGTCCAGCAGAAGGCCAACAAGGTCCTCGACAGGGCCGAGAATCCAGTCGAGGCCCTCGACCTGTCCTACCAAAAGCAGATGGAGGGTCTGCAGCAGGTCAAGCGCAGCGTCGCCGACGTGCTCACCTCCGAAAAGCGCCTGGAGCTCCAGGCGGCCCAGCTGCAGCAGAGCCAGGACAGGTTTCAAGCCCAGGCCAAGCTGGCCCTTCAGCAGGGCAGAGAGGACCTGGCCCGGCTGGCTCTGACCCGGGCACAGGACGCCCAGAGCCAGGCCCAGGGGCTACAGACCCAGATCGCCCAGCTCAAGGACCAGGAGCAGAAGCTGGAGATCACGGCTCAGAAGCTCACGGCCAAGGTGGAGGCGTTCCGCACCCAGCGCGAGACCATGAAGGCCCAGTACTCGGCCGCCAAGGCGTCCACCCAGGTCGGCGAGGCTGTGACCGGCCTCAGCGAACACATGGCGGACGTCAACCTCATGATGGAGCGGGCCCAGGACAAGACCCAGCAGATGCAGGCCCGCGCCGCCGCCCTCGACTCCCTCACCGACAGCGGCGTCCTCGACACCATCGGGATCAGCTCAGGCGACGACATCGACCGCCAGCTCCAGGGCACCCTCACCGACTCGCAGGTGGACGCTCAGCTCGCGGCGCTCAAGCAGGAGATGTTGCCTGCGCCAGCGGCCGCCCCTCGGATCGAGGCTGCCGCCACCCCGGCGCCGGCAGCCGCCGCTCCATCGGTGCCGACCTCGTCCGACCTTTCAAAGACGATGGTGGTGCGCATCCAGGGCGAGGACCAGTACCGGCTCAACCTCACTGAAAGGCCCCAGCTCGAGCCCCTGGACAAGGCTCTGTCGGCCGCCATCGAAGGTGGGGATACGTCTGGGTATCCGACCGCGCTGGCCAACCTGCTCAACTTCGTCCGTTCTCACGGAACCGCGCTCCCACCAGATCAGATGGTCGGCTCTGACGTGGTCCTGCCCTCAGAGGACATGTCCCTGGACGAGGCCACCACCCTGCTGTCAGGTGATGGCAACGTCGTGGACGCCGGCGGCCAGCCTGCGGGTGCCGCCGTCCCCGCGAGCTGACCGCAGTCCGGCGACGCTCAGACGGGTGTGCCCCAGAGGGCGTACCACCTCTCCATGTCGGGCTCGACCGGAAGGTCCTCCTTGGCGACGGCCGCCAGCCGGATCTCCTCGGCGTTGTCACGGCGATGGTCGCCGTCAGGGACGAAGGGGTAGAAGGTTGCCTCCTTGTACCCGTAGATCCAGTAGACGGGCCTGCCGTTGAGATGGAAGGGAAACACCGCCGCCAGCAGGCAGTCGCCGAGCCCCTCGTCCAAGAGCCCCATGGCGACCGCGTGGATGGCAGCCAGCAGGGATTGGAAGTCGGGGCCCTCCACCACCAGCCACTGGAACCCGAGGTCGTCCTTGATCTGATTGACCTTGAGGTTGTCGGTGGGGACCGCCTGGTCCTGGATCTTGAGCATCTCCACCGTGTCCCGGTTGAGCTGCTGGAAGCGTCCCGAGGGGAGCGACCGGAAGACGATCCCGATGCGGTTCGCCGGATCCAGTTCAGCTGCGGTCTGGAGGGTGAGCATCGCCGTGCTCATGGCGAAGATCTTGTCTTCGTTGGACTTGGGCAGCTTGGTGCGACCGATCAGGGAGTCAAGAAAACCCACAGGCCCTCACTTTACCGGGAGATTGCCGACTCCAACTCGCGCAACTTGGCCAGCCGGTGCTCCAGTGAGGGGTGAGTCGAGAACATCTCGGCCAGACTTCCCTTGCCCAGGTGCACCGCCGGAAAGATCATCAGGGCGTTCGCCGACTGCACCTGGCGGAGGTCCTGACTCGGGATCCGACTCATGGTCCCGCTGATCTTCTGCAGCGCTGAGGCCAACTGGGACGGCTCCTGGGTGATCACGGCCGAGCCGCGGTCGGCGGCGTACTCCCGGTAGCGGGAGAGCGCGCGAATGAGCACGAAGCTGATTGCCCAGACCACCGCCGCAACCAGGATGATCACGATCATCCCCTCCCCCTGATCGCGGCCGCGCCCGCGGCCACCACCGCCGTAGCCGAAGCCGCCGAACATGCCGAACCACATGCCCGACTGCACGATCAGCGAGGCCACGGTGGCGAAGAAACCGGCCATCGCCATCACCTTCACGTCCCGGTGGATCACGTGGCTCAACTCGTGGGCCAAGACCGCCTCCAGTTCCTTGGGCTCCAGCTGGTTGAGGATCCCAGTCGTCACCGCGATCACCGCGTGCTTGGGATCGCGACCGGTGGCCAGCGCGTTGGGAACCTGAGAGGGGATGACAGCCACCTTGGGCACCGGGATCCCCGTCAGCTGGGCCAGCCGCCCTACCGTGTCGTAGAGTTGCGGGTACTGCTGAGGGGTGACCATCCGGGCCTTGAGAACGGTCAGCACCATCCGGTCCGAGAAGTAATACTGAGCCGCCAGCAGCACCACCACGATCACGCCGATGGTGGCGATGCCCAGGTGCATCACCGCCGCCATCACCCCCACGAATATGAGGTAGACGACCGCCAACAGGAACATGGTGAGGGCCATCCTCAGGGTCAGCCCGCGATCGGAGCCTAGCTTGCGCTGCATGGTCTCTCTTAT
The DNA here is from genome assembly GCA_021817025.1 of bacterium. Next base: position 2,622 of record JAKAWF010000215.1, on the reverse strand, counting down.
ATACCCGTTTGCTGGGAGTTCCCGCAGAGTCAATCGTAGTGGCCTGAGCTTCGATGCCGTCCGGGTGGGTCCGCCTCGAGGGCACGCTAACATGGCGCCAGGGGTGGCCGTGGGCTGGATTTGCGGCTTGAGACGGAGGCGCTATGTTCCCAGGCTTGGAACTGTTGGGGGTGGTGATCGTGGTCGCCGTCGGTTGGCGCACCGGGGTTGGCCGGCGCGCCCGCAACATCGCCCAGCAGAAGATCTCCCACCTCATGGACCGAGCCGAGAACCCGGTGGAGGCACTCGACCTCTCCTATCAGAAGCAGCGCGAAGCCCTCCTCAGTGTGCGCCGGGGGGTGGCCGAGGTGGTGACTTCGGAGAAGCGCCTGGAGATCCAGGCCACCCAGCTCCACCAGAGCCAGGACAAGTTGCAGGGACAAGCCCGGCTGGCCCTGCAGCAGGGGCGGGAGGACCTCGCCCGGCTGGCGCTCACGCGCTCCCGTGACGCCGGCGTGCAGCTGGACTCGCTCCGGCAGCAGATCGCCCAGCTCAAGGACCAGGAGCAGAGGTTGGAGATGACCGCGCAGAAGCTGGCGGCGCGGGTCGAGAGCTTTCGCACCCAGCGAGACACCCTCAAGGCCCAGTACTCGGCCGCCCGCGCCTCGGCCCGCATCGGCGAGACCGTCACCGGCATCGCGGGCGACATGAAGGATGTCAACCTGATGCTGGAGAGAGCCCAGGACAAGACTCAACAGATGCAGGCGCGCGCCTCCGCCATAGACCAGCTCATCACCAGCGGCACACTTGATACCCTAGGCACCGCGCCCGGGGACGACATCGACCGCCAGCTTCGAGTCACCGCCGACGACGCGGCGGTGGAGGCCCAGTTGAACCAGTTGCGCCAGGAGATCCTGGCAGATCCAATCGACCAGCCCCGCCTAGCGGCTGGTGACCAGGACGAAAGTCCGCCAGAGGGAGGTTAGAGACCCAGTGCTGCACCTGATCGCTTTCATCGTCATCGGAGTCGTGATCGGAGCTCTCTTCGTGCGCGGGTCGCGTGGCCCCGCCGCCGCCGTCCGCGTGATCGGAGGCGTGGTCGGCAGCCTGATCGGAGGCGAGGTGTCGCTCAGCATCCTCGGCGAGGGTCACATCCGTGGCAAGTACGGCAGCCTCGTCATCGCCATCGTCGCCGCCCTCGTCTTCAGCTGGCTGGCGGCCAGGATCTCGCAGCCCTCTGGCTCTCGCCGTTAGCTGACGGGGCCGGGTCTCCGCTCCCGTCCGGGGGGCCCGGCCCGCCACCCCAAGCTCCAGGACCGCTCAGGCCAGCTGAGCTCGAGCGAGTTCGCGATCCCTCTCCATCTGGCGGACCAGCTCCTCCCGGCTGGAGAAGACTGCCTGCGCTCTCAGCCAGCGCAGGATCTCGACCTCGACCGTCCGCCCGTAGAGATCTCCGGGCGGCTCCAGGGAGTGGACCTCGAACTTGCGCTCTCCCGGACCGAACTGGGGCCTGGTGCCGATGCTCCCGACCGCCGGCAGCAGCCGGCCGGCGGCCAGCTCCAGGCGCATCACGTAGACCCCGTCCGGCGGCAGCAGCTGCGCCGGCAGGAGTCGGAGGTTGGCGGTGGGGAAGCCGAGCTCGCGCCCCCTACCGTCCCCCCGCTCCACCTCACCCCGGATCCGGAACGGCCGCCCGCACATTCCGGCCACCGCCTCCAGGTCGGAAGCTGCGAGGCGCTCTCTGATGCTGGTGCTGCTGACCTCCAGATCAGCCACGGCGACCTCGTCCACCACGACCAGGTCGATGCCCGCCTGGGCTGCGTACGCGCGCACGAAGTCGAGCCTGCCCTCCGCTCCCCGGCCGATCGACAGCCTGGGCCCGGCCGCGATGCCGACCACCCGTCGGCGGGCGCGCAGCCGATCCAGGAAGCCGCCGGGGCTCAGATTCCGCAGATGCTCGTCGAAGGGCAGCACCGCCAGCGTGGTGACCCCAAAGTCGGCCAGCAGCCGCCTTCTCATCTCCAGCGGCGTCAGCAGCTGCACGGACATGCCGGGGCGGAGCAGCTGACGGGGATGCGGCCCGAAGGGGACCGCGACCAGCTCGGCCCCGCGCTCCTTGGCCAGCTGCAGCCCCGCTCCCAGCAGCCTCTGGTGCCCCAGGTGAACCCCGTCGAAATTGCCGATCACCAGCACCGCCGGCGCCCCGGCCGCCGGTTCCCCTGGAACCGGCACCCCGAACTCGACCAGGAGCGGTCCCGGAGCGGGGCTCCCGCTCACCTCAGCCCCCCAGCGGGAGCAGAACCTTGAGCGGCTTGAAGCGCAACCCGTTGAGCTCCCCCACCGCCAGCAGCTGGCCGTCGGGCCCGTGGGCGCGGACCTCCAGAGCGGTGCCTTCCGCAGCCTCCCTGGGAGGCCGCTGAATCCACGCGCCCTGGCCGCGCCGGACCGCCAGCACTCCCGCTGGATGCAGTTCTATGCGTGGGAGCTGCTCCAGCACCACCTCGGATGGGAGCAGCAGTGCCCGCGGGTCCGGGGCCGCCACCAGCTGCTCCAGGGATACGGCATCGCCCAGCTTGAAGGGTCCGTACTCGGTTCGCTCCAGCCAGGCCAGCACTCCGCCCACCTCCACCTCCTCACCCAAGT
>JAKAWF010000214.1 GCA_021817025.1 bacterium | reverse complement strand
GGCGGCTCGTGACCGCCACGAGCTGCTGCGCTGCTGGGAGCTGTGGGACCGGATCCGCTGCGCCGAGGCGCATGCCCGCCACATGCTCTTCCGCAAGGAGACCCGCTGGCCCGGGTACTACTACCGTGGCGACTACCCCAAGATCGACGACCAGAACTGGAAGGTCTTCGTCAACTCCCGCTGGCGGGAGGAAACCGGGGAGTGGGAGCTGGAGACTCAACCCCACCACTCCATCGTCTCCTGAGATGGGCCAGGGCGCAGACACCGCGGCGTCGGAGGCGATCCTGGTGGTGGGGGGCGGGATCGCCGGGATCACGGCCGCCCTGGAGGCCGCCGAGGCGGGGGCACAGGTCTATCTGGTGGAAAAGAATCCCCATCTCGGCGGCAGGGTGGCCCAGCTGTCCCGCTACTTCCCGAAGCTATGTCCGCCCGCCTGCGGTCTGGAGATCAACTTTCAGCGCCTCCGCGACAACCAGAACATCCGGCTCTTCACCACCGCGGAGGTGGAGGAGCTGCGGGGTGGTCCCGGGCACTACCAGGTCAGGATTCGCCGCGATCCTCGCTACGTCAATGACCGCTGCACCGCTTGCGGCGCCTGCGCGGAGGTGTGCCCCGTGGATCGGCCCAATCCCTTCGACTATGGCATGAGCACCACCAAGACCATCTACCTGATCCACGAGATGGCCTATCCGATGCGCTATGCCATCGACGGCTCGACCTGCCTCTTCGAGGAGTGCGGCAAGTGCGTCGCGGCCTGTCCCTACCAGGCCATCGACCTGAAGATGGAGGCGGCGACCGTCGAACTGGAGGTGGGAGCGGTCATCATCGCGACGGGATGGCAGCCCTACGATGCCCGCGCCATCACCAACCTGGCGTTCGAACACCATCCCGACGTCATCACCAACGTGATGTTCGAACGGATGCTGGCCGAGAACGGGCCCACCGGGGGGCGGGTGCTGCGCCCCTCGACCGGCGCCACCGTGAGCAGCGCCGCCTTCGTGCAATGCGCCGGATCCCGGGACCGCCTCCATCTCGCCTACTGCTCGGGGATCTGCTGTCTGGCGTCGTTGAAGGAGGCCAGTCTCCTGCTGGAGCGCAACCCGGAGGCGCAGGCCCATGTCTTCTACATCGACCTGCGCACCCCCGGGACCTACCAGGCCTTCGCCTCCCAGGTGCTCGACCATCCCCAGGTGCGGGCGGTCAAGGGCAAGGTGGCGGACATCCTGACCGATCCCCAGAGCGGCCAGCTGGTGGTGGTCGCCGACGACATGGTCCACGGCGGGATGGAGCGCACCCCGGTGGACCTGGTGGTGCTGGCCACCGGCATGGTGCCCAGTCCGGGACTCGAGGGCCGGCTCGGTCCCGATGCCCGGGATGCCTTCGGTTTCTTGGAGGACTCCATCAGCGGGGAGGGGATCTTCGCCGCCGGTTGCGCCCGGGCGCCGGTGGATGTGGCCACCTCGACGCTGGACGCCACCGCCGCCGCGATGCGGGCCCTGGGCGTGGTCCGGGGCGTGAGGGTGGAAGCGTGAGCCCGCGGACCGGGGTCTACATCTGCTCCGGCTGCGGCATCGGGGAGAGCCTCGACGTCGACGCCCTGACCTCGGCGGCGGCGGCCGGCGATGGGGTCACGGTGACCCGGACGTCCGCGGCCTTCTGCCTCGAGGATGCTGAGCTGATCGCCAGGGATGCCGCCGATGGGGTCGACACCGTGGTGATCGCGGCCTGCTCGCAGAGGGTGAACCGCCAGGTGTTCAGGTTCGGCACCACCCCGGTGCGCCGGGTCAACCTGCGCGAGCAGGTGGCCTGGAGCCAGCCTGCCCGGGCGGAGGCCACCCAGGCCATGGCGGAGGACCAGGTGCGGATGGGGATCGCCGCCGCCCAGCGCACCGCCCCGGCCACGCCCTACCAGGACGACCACCTGCATTCGGTCCTGGTGGTGGGCGCGGGCCCGGCCGGGCTCAGCGCCGCCGTCGCCGCCGGCGACGCCGGGTACGAGGTCACCTTGGTGGAGCGCGCTCCGGCCCCGGGAGGGTTCCTGGCCCGCATCCACCGTGGCTACCCCAGCGGTGCCGACTCTCAGCTGCAGGATCCCCCGCTCGAGTCGTTGCTCAAGCGCGTGGCCACCCATGCCAAGGTGACCCTGCAGACGTCGACGGTGGTCCGCCACGTGTCCGGCCAGCCCGGGCGCTTCCGGGTCGCCCTCGATCACGACGGGCACACGAGTGAGGCGGAGGTGGGGGCGGTGGTCTTCGCCACCGGCTTCGAGCCGGCCCCGGACCAGTTCTTCGAGCGCTACGGGCGGGGCCAGATCAGCGACGTGATCACCTCGGTGGAGATGGAGGAGATGGCCGGCCGCGGCGAGATCGTCCGGCCCTCGACGGGCCGGCCGGCGGAGCGGGTGGTGATCCTGGCCTGTGATGGGCCGGAGGATGCCGCCAACCGGCCCTACGTCGGCAGCGTGACCAGCATGGTGGCTCTGAAGCAGGCGATGTACGTGCGCCAGCTGCGACCCGACGCCACCGTCCACATCGTCTACCAGGACATGCAGACGCCGGGCCTTGACGAGCTCTTCTACCGTCACGTGCAGGGCCAGCGGGGGATCTTCCTGGTGCGCGGCCAGGCCGGTCCGGTCCGCCTCCAGGAGGACGGGGACCTGGCCGTCGGGGTGGCCGGATCGGTGCTGGGGCGCGAGCTCGAGCTGACAGCCGACCTGGTGGTCCTGCAGGTGGGCATGATCCCGACCTCGGATCCGCGCAGCGGCGCCCAGTCGAGTCTCCACCTGGACTATCTCCAGGGAGAGTCGCTGCCACCCCATCGAGAGGGCTTCCTCGACTCCAACTTCCTCTGCTTCCCCTTCGAGACCCGTCGCACTGGCATCTACGCCGCCGGTTGCGTGCATCGGGCCCAGGATCTCGCGGCCAGCCTCCGCGACGGGGCCGCGGCGGCGTTGAAGGCGGTGCAGGCGGTGGAGAAGTCGTCGCAGGGCGCCGCCGTGCATCCCCGGGTCGGCGACCTGGGCTATCCCCAGTTCTTCATGCAGAAGTGCACCGCCTGCGGCCGCTGCACTCAGGAGTGCCCCTTCGGCGCCCTGGAGCTGGACGCCCAGCGCCATCCCGTGATCGAGCCCAACCGCTGCCGGCGGTGCGGCATCTGCATGGGCGCCTGCCCGGTGCAGGTGATCTCCTTCCCGGATTATTCGGTGGAGATGCTGACCGCGATGCAGAAGTCGGTGGAACTGCCCGAGGACGACGACCAGCCCCGGGTGCTGGTGCTGGCCTGTGAGAACGACGCCTATCCCGCCCTCGACATGGTCGGCATAAACCGGCTGCAGTACCCGGCCCACTTCCGGACCATTCCGGTGCGCTGCCTGGGCTCGGTTAACCAGGTGGTGGTGGCCGATGCGATCCAGCGCGGCTACGACGGGGTGGTCTTGCTCGGCTGCCGTTCCGGGGACAACTACCAGTGCCATTTCATCCAGGGCAGCGAGCTGTTGGGGGTGCGCATGGACAACGTGCGTGAAACCCTGGGCAGGCTGGCCCTGGAGACCGAGCGCGTGCAGGTGATCGAGACGTCGATCGCCGACGCCCGCGCCTTGCCCGGAAAGCTGACGGCCTTCGCCAGCAACATCGCACTGATGGGTCCCAACCCCATGAAGGGCTTCTGAGGAGGATGAAGATGAGCCAGAGCGCCCTGATCCCTCTGCCGGTGCGCCCCGACCTTGGGTTCATCGACCGCCTGGCGGAGCTGGCGGGGGACTCCTTCACCCGGTGCTATCAATGCGGCACCTGCTCGGTGGTCTGTCCGTTCGCCTTCCAGGGGACCGGCCTGCCCCGCCGGGAGATGGCGTTGGCGCAGTGGGGCCTCAAGGATGAGCTGCTGGCGAGTCCCAACCTCTGGGTCTGCACCACCTGCGGCAACTGTGCCCGCGTCTGCCCGCGCGAGGTCGACATCCCCGGCACCATCCGGGCGGCTCGCGAACTCTACCTGCTCGAGCGCGATCCGGGTCGGGAGCTGGCCACCGCCTTCGAGAACACCAGTCGCCACGGCAACCCCCTGGGACAGTCTGCCCGCAAGCGGGCCGACTGGATCGCCGGGGCCGGGGTGGAGGTGCCGATCATGGCCGGTCTCGGCCGCGCGGTGGAGGTGCTGTTCTTCACCGAGTGCTACTGGTCCTACCATCCCCGTGGCATCGACGCGGCCCAGGCCATGGCCCGGATCATGGCCGCCCTGGGCGCCGACTGGGCGGTGCTGGGCACCGAGGAGCGCTGCGTGGCGGACTCGCAACGGCTGGCGGGTGAGAGTGGGATCTTCGAAGAGGCCGCAACCGCCAACATCGCCACCCTGGACAAGTACCAGTTCACCCGCCTGGTGACCCCGGACCCGCACGCATACAACGCCTTCCGCAACCTCTATCCCGCCCTCGGCGGCAGCTACCAGGTGCAGCACTACACCCAATTCTTGGCGGAGCGGATCGGCGATCTGAGCCTGAGGCCGGTGGCAGCCCGGCGGGTTACCTTCCACGATCCCTGCTATCTCGGCCGGCACAACGGCGAGTTCGAGGCGCCCCGGCGCCTGATCGACGCGGTTCCGGGGTTGGAGCTGATCGAGATGGGGCACTGCCGGGCCAACGGCTACTGCTGCGGCGGTGGCGGCGGCGAGATCTGGAACAGCGGCTTCACCCGCGAGCACGTCGACGAGCGCCTCTCCGAGGTCCGGGTGCGGGAGGCGATCGGCGCCGGGGCCGAAGTGCTGGCGGTCTGCTGTCCCTTCGAGGTGTCGCTGTTCGAGGACGCGGTCAAGTCGACCGGCCATCAGGGCCAACTGGAGGTGCGCGACATCGCGGAGCTGCTGGACGAGTCGCTCCGTGCCTGATGGGGCGTGACCGCGGCGCCCTCACCGCGGCCGTGGTGGCCGGGCCTCCCCGCGGGAGCACCTGGTCGGGTCTTGGTGGGTGGGGGCCACCGAGGCGCGGTCGGGCTCGTCCTCGACAGGCACGGGCCGGGTGCGAACTTCGGCCCCAAGCCCCAGGCGGTCCCCCGCTGGCATCTTCGGACGGCTAGGCGGCGGCTCGCTTGAAGCTCCCTGGCGAGCACCGCCGCCCGTCGGACAGCCCTGCGACCTGGACCAAGCAGGCTCGGCTGGCCCAAACTCGGGGTCGGCAGCCGGGACCGGGCAGCCGAGCCGCTTCGCCGCCGCGCCGGCACACGCGTCGGCGTAGCTGAGCCCCCCGGAGGCCTCCAAGGAGGCCGCGACTCGAAAGGGCGTGGTCGATGGGCACGAACTGGATAGCCCGGGAGCCGCCTGCCGGGAGATCGGCGAAGACGCCGCCGGCCGCCCCAGTCCCGTTGAGACGCTCCACGATGCGGGCCGCCTCACCCCGGTTGACCAAGGTCATCCATGGCTCGCCATCGCGGAGGACGGAGCGGACCCGCCCCCCGCCGGGCCTCTTCTGGAGTGCCACCAGGGCGGGATGGCTGTCGACAAGGCGGCGGTCAGCCACCCTAGCGCTCCTGCTCGGCATGCCGGTCCTGGAGGAACTGGTCCGCCAGCGACCGGCGACCAGGATCCGGTGCGGCGGCTCCCACAAGACCGTCGATGGTCCGGACGGGATGGCGGACCAGCTCGCCTACCCGCTCGGTCCCAGTGACCTTGGACCCCGGCGCCAGGCTGATCTGGACCGGGGATTGGCACCCGACCGTCCCCGTGCGGCTGTCTGTTCGCCAGGGGCAATATCTCCGGGAGCCGTCGTTCACGCGCGCTTTGGCCGACAGTGGCCCGGAGCCTTTGAGCCGGCGGGGTGCCGTGGTTCCCCCCGGCCACGGCGCGCGCCGACTTCCCGGACACTTGCACGAGCCGGCTCCGCAGGCGCAATTTCCCCCTTCCGGGGGACGCGAGTCACCCCAATCGGGGGAGTGTATCCATCCGGGGGTCGCCACATACTGAGTCGCGGCCATCGACACAGGAGGCATGGAGCCCATGAGCGACACGCCGTCGACCAATGCCCTGGGAGCGCCCCCGACCGCGCTCGCCAACAGGAAGTTCGAACGCGACCCGGCCAAGGCACCCACCGAGGATCTAAGAGAGGCGGTGTTCGAGCTGGAACGGCAGGGGGAATGGGTGGTCCAGCGAGTCCCTGAGCCCTACATCGAGGTCGAGACCAAGTACGGGCGGACCAAGAA
>JAKAWF010000213.1 GCA_021817025.1 bacterium | reverse complement strand
GTGGGGCCGGTCGCCTCTGGATTGTGCCCGGGCGGCACGGTGCGACATGGCGACGGGTCGGTGGGCTCAGCCACCCCAACGCCCACCGCCTGGGGGCCACGTTGGATAGGGAAGCACGCATCGATTGGGGTCGGGCGAGCCATGACGTGGCCCGTCGGGTCGGCCGCGCCAGAGCCGGGAGTTCGTCGTAGACCGTCATTGACAATGGTGGGGATCCGCCGGACAGATATTGCCCTGGATGTCCTCCGGCCCCGCCGCAAGCCGAGCAGGCCGAGCAATCCGCCCCAGCAAGGATCACCGCCTAGCCGCTGGGAGGACCCACTTTCGCCGGGCGCACCACGTCCGATCCTTGCCCGGTGATCCGAATCGGGTCAACGGTCAGGTCAGGCGCTCGACAGCCCGCGCGCCCAGTGCCGCTCCAGGAGGTGTTCCCAGGGGTCGTCGTGCCTTCCCGGTCACGGAGTCTTTGGCGCCTTGGCCCACCATCCCTCCTTCTGGTGCCAAGTTGAGGAGCGCTTCTCACCGGGTGTGGCGGTAGTAGGTGGCCCGGGCCCGGCCCACCGCCTGGCAGGCTCCCTTGGTGCCCACCAGCGGTGCCAACTCGGCGGCGGTGCCGTCGACCGTCATGGCTGCTCGCTCCCCGCGCTCTCGGCTGCGAGCCCCTCCAAGAGCGCGGCAAGTTTTGCCTGGATCTCGATCTCCTTCTTGGCCTTGTCCAGTTCCAACTCGAGCTTGGCCAGCTGCTTGTGCAGTCGGGCCAGCTCTCGATCGCGAGGATCGGCTTCGGGTCGGCCCCGCTTCTGGGCCCGTCCGGCGGCGGCTCCCCGATCCCGTTGGCGTCGACACTCCGTGATCAGTGAGCTGTACAGCCCCTCCCGGCGCAGCAGCGTTCCCTTGCTGGCCTTACCCAGGGTCTCGTACTTCTGCAGGACCCGCAGCTTGTACGCCGGACTGTAGTGCCGCATCCGCGCTCGTGCCGGTACCTCTGGGTCCGGGTCCCGCTGACTCTTGTCCTCGATTTCGACCGGGGTGACGACCATGAAGGCTTCTCTCCTTCCGCCCTCTATCAACTCAAATATTCACGTCCGATGCCTGTCTCGCACCATGTTGACACGGAGGGCTGAGGCAGGTGGCCGTTGCGGTAGCCCCGGAACTCTGGCACCCGTTGATAGCGGGCGCGGCCCAGGAACTCCTCCACCTCAGCCTCCAAGGCGGCTTGGAGCAGCTGCTGCGCTCCACTCCGAACCACCGCCTCCAAGACGTCCCCGGGTGCCGCCACCGCGGCGGTGGGTGGCAGGATCTGATACTTTGCAGACACGGCGTAGCCTCCAGCGCAGACCCGTTCCAGCGGGTCCCTCCGTGAGTTAGTTGCCTGGAAGGCTACGCCGTCGCTTTCCCCGGGGTCAGCCGACGGCTCGGGTCAATTTCCACAACTGCTGACGTTAGCTTCAGATTTTGGGTGAGAAAATACGGGTCCTTGACAGCACCGACAGCCAGTGGTACTGTCCGCCAATCAGGATGCTGCACGGGGGTACGTCGGCATGCGCAAGCCGATGCTAGCGGGGGTCGTGCTCAGCCTCGGCTTCTTGCCTCTCACATTGCTGTCAGCTAATGCAGCCTCACTTGTGCCGTCTGCCGAAAGTACGGTAGTCACGGGGCCCCCTCAGCTATTGCCGGAACCCGCGGAGGGTGGTACGTCACCTGACGTCATTATTCCATGCGACGTGGGCGCAGGGACTAGTTGGGCCATTTCGAACAATCACGAATTGGTGTACAGCGCGTCGATGTACTGCGGGATCGCACCGCTTGAAATGGTCGCCAAAGCATGCTACGAGGTGTATGTGCCGGGGCACGCCGGGGTAGCTGGAGAGTGGGGAGGTCCAACGGGTTGCGTTGCGGACGAGAGCTACGACGCTAACATCGTGCTCGCTGCCAACGATACGATAGTCACAGGGTTCGAGGGCAAGCCCACCCTCTATCGAGCTTGGGGATACCTCCTGATCGCTGTGCCGCCGGCGGGATACACTTGCGGACCCTGCAGTTCTGTGGTCCTAGGTAACGAGGTCTATGGCCCTTCATAACGCTGCAGCGGCCCTACCCCGTTCGGCTTGACGTCGCTTGAGACTCGTGACACAGGTGGGCTTGAGCCCGCAGGCGATAAGCAAAGGTCTGTTGGTGCCCACAGCGCTTGAGTTGCGCGCTGACGGTGTGGTCGCACATTGGCTGCTCGCATGGGACAGCCTGCCGGACGGAGATGGCAGGCTGTCCCATGCTGGCTTCAGGAGCTCGCTCATCCAAGGGATACGACCTGCTGTCTCTGATGACGCCGGGACCAATTATTCGTGGATGAGCGGTGGGATGGGTGGGCCAGCTGATGCGGCGCCTGCCGTTTGGCCGGGGTGGAGCTGCTACGTACCTGCAGTACCCACGAGCGCATCGTTGCTCACCTTCGAGGTGGAGTCTCAGGTGTGGGAGCTTCGTCTGACCTGAATGAGTGGATAATGGCTCGGCTGCGGTTCCGTCCCGCACCCAGCGCCCGTCGCTCTCACCCGAGGGCCTGCGAGCCCTGGCGGAGCGAGTCGTCGAGCTTTACAATCGCGGCTCCGCGACCTCGATCGGCCATGTGGCGGCAACACTCGGTGAGAGCCGGACCCGGAGGTACCGTCGTGACTTGTGGCAACAGCCGTCGGTCGCCCCGTCCAGGGCACGGAAGACGGCGTAGCCTTCCAGGTGATCATCACCAACCTTCGGCTCGCACCGCCGCGGGTCGATCCTGGAGGCCACGCCGGTACTAATCCGTACGTAAGTAAAGCAACGTCACTCAAGGATTTGGCTGTAAACGCCAGGCGAAAGCGGACCCACCCCTGAGAAGGGAGTGATGGAGTAAAAGAGGACCACCTTGGCCAGCCAGCCCCGGTACGTTCGTTGGGTTGAGACCTACGGACCCCGGGAGGAGGAGATGACCAAGGTGGAAGACATAGACCGTATCCGTTGAGCCCACTACCGTGAGGGAGTGGGCGTGCGGGAACTGCCCTCTGTGTCAATATGGGGTGAGACAGGTATTCAAGCTGAATATCTGAGTTCAGAGAGGGCGGAAGGAGAGAACCTTTCATGGTCATCACCCCGTCGGAAGCGATGCTACTGGGCAGTCCCCCCGCTCTACGGTTTGGCTGGACACCTGGTTGGGATGATGTGGCGATCAACCAGGCCCTCTGTGTCTGCCAGGCATAGTTGGCCCGGCGGCGGCGCAGCGGCAGATGGATCAAGCCGCATCCCAACTTCAAGTCCCCGATCCGCTCCTCGATGTGAGCCCGCCGCCGCTGCCAGAACTCCAGATCCACTGCATCCCCGGGAAGATCGGTGATGATGAAGGAGTAGGCGTAGGTGTGGCTCACCATTCCCTTGAGGGCGAGCTGGAGCTGGCCTTTGGGGATGGTCCTCCGCCTGCGGCTCCTTCGGCTCTTGGAGATCTGGTCGGCCTCCACCCGCACCCGCCGCACCAGGAGCCGCAGCGGCTCTTTCTCCCAGCCAGTGGGAGAGAACCACAGCTCCGCCACCTCTGCCCCCACCATCTCCCGGCAGGACCGCCAGCTGCTGGGCGAGATGTGCCGCCGCAACTCCCACATCACCTGGTAGTGGGGCACCACCACGCAGAACCGCAGCCTCTGCCGACGGCACCAGTTGAGGAAGGCTGAGCTGTAGAAGCCGCTGTCCGCCCTGACCCTCACCTCCCCGTATCCCTTGGGCAGGGCGCGCACGGCGCGCAGCACCAGCCGGGGGGAGATCGGCTTGTCGGAAGCGTTCCCCGGCCGAAGTGGTCCCCGACATAAGTTCGGGCCTCCCGGCATTCATGTGGGTGATCAAGGGGGATCGGGGAGCAATCCAGGCATAGCGGGCCCGGCATCTGCGATCTCCTGAGGGGCGTCACAAGTCGAGTAGGTTTGGGGTCGGGGGCACGGGGGGTGGGAGGGGCTCGGCTGGGAGAGGGTGCCGGAGCGGGCGGACCCGGTAGCCCGGGGCCAGTGCCGGGCGCGACCGGGCGGGGGATAGCGGCTCACGCCGACTGCCGGTGGGCCGGGCGGAGCCATGGGCGAGCCTCAGCCACGAGCTGTGAGCCCGGAGGAGGTTCGCCGCCGGGGGACCTTCGGGCGGCGATCCTGCGACCGCGCTGCCATCCGGGTTGGCATCACGGTTCGCATCAACGGCACTCCACGCGCCTACCAGAAGCTGGCTGAGGGGGCGCTCGCAGGGCCATTCTGATCTCAGCAAAGTGGTGCCAGCAGTGGGAGTCGAACCCACACGAGCTTGCGCTCAACGGTTTTTGAGACCGCCGCGTCTGCCATTCCGCCATGCTGGCCCGGGGTTGGCCGTCGGTGATCAGCTTTCCCGATCGTCCAAGTCGGGGAGGTTCATCTCGTTGACCATCTGTTGGAAGACCTCCAGCTTGGACTCCTCGTCCTCGCCTCGGGGGACGACCGCGGCTTGGTCCATCACCTCCCTCGCAACGTAGATCGGCGAGTTTACCCTGAGGGCTAGGGCGATGGCGTCGCTGGACCGGGAGTCGAGCTCCAGATCTCGCCCCCCCACCCGGCCCAGGATCTGGGCGTGGAAGGTGTCGTTGCGGAGCTCGGACACCACCACGCGGGTGATGGTCACGCCAAGCGCCTCCAGCATGTTGGCCATGAGGTCGTGGGTTACCGGCCGCTCCGGGTCGATCCCGGACATCTTGAGCGCGATGGAGTTGGCCTCGGCGCTCCCCACCCAGATGGGGAGGAACCGCTCGGCGTCCTTCTCCTTCAGGACCACGACATGTTGCCCGCTGGGCATGTGGATCCGGATGCTGTCCACCGCCATCTCGATCAGATCCATGGTTCCTCACCGCTGAGGTAGTCGGAGACGGTGCCCTCCGGCCGGGTCTCGGACCAGGGCCGCCTTCTTGGCCCATGATAGCCCCGGCGCCGGCTGGGGCTGGCCGCGAGTGGGAGAGTCTCGGGGAGGACTCGGCGTGGCTCGTCGGGAGGAGTTCGAGCTGTTCGGGGAGGCGGCGGACCTGTACCACCTACGGCGCCCGCGCTACCCTGCAGTGCTCTTCAACCGGCTCGCGGAGTTCGCCGGTCTTGGCGATGGCGACGCCGTCCTCGAGGTTGGTACCGGCACCGGGATCGCCACCCAGGAACTCATTCGGCGCGGTCTCCTGGTGACCGGCCTTGAGCCCAGCCCAGAGATGGCGGCAGTGGCCCAAGTGGGGCTCGGCCCGACCGGTCGGCTCCGGGTTGTGACGTCCTCCTTCGAGGACTGGGTGCCGGACCGCCTGGGCTTCGCCGCGGTGATCTCGGCTCAGGCTTGGCACTGGGTGGACCCCGAGGTCCGGTATCGCAAGGCCGCCGAGGTTCTGGCCCCGGATGGATGGCTCGCCCTGATTTGGAACCGAGCCACCGGGGGCGACGCTGAGGTGCGCGCCGGGTTGGACGGCATCTACTCCCGTCTGGCCCCAGAGCTGGCCGGGCTCCCTCCCGGGGAACTGGACCTGGACCGCAGGGAGGAGATCGCTGCCTCGGGGCTCTTCCAGCAGCCGCGACTGGAGTGGTTCGAGTTTGAGGTCCGCTACAGCGCCCGCGCCTACGCGGAGCTCATGGCGACCCAATCCGACCACCGAAGGCTGCCTGCTTCCCGCCGCCGCCGATTGCTGGCTGCCATCGAGGAGGAGGTCAACTCCGCCGGGGGGAGCTACAGCGTGACCTGGGAGTCCCGGCTGTACCTGGCCCAGCGCCTTGGGACACCCCAGCTCTTCCCATAATGGCGGGCATGGCCGAAACCGGAGCGCAACCCACGCGCCTCCTGCTCATCGACGGCCACGGGCTGGCCTTCCGCGCCTATCACGCGCTCCCCGAAATGACCAACAGCCACGGGGTGCCGATACGAGTGGCCTACGGCTACACCTCCATGCTCCTCCTCGCCCTGAGCCAGGGCTATGACTGCGCGGTGGCCGCCTTCGACCCGCCCGGTCCCACCTTCCGCGATCAGAAGCTGGCCACCTACAAGGCTCACCGCGCCCCCACTCCACAGGAGCTGATCGACCAGATCGCGGTGCTGGGCCAGATCACCAACACCCTCAACATCCCCACCGAGGTGGTACCCGGATTCGAGGCGGACGACGTCCTGGGCACCCTGGCTCGCCAGGC
>JAKAWF010000212.1 GCA_021817025.1 bacterium | reverse complement strand
CAGCTTCCCATCCCGGAACCACCGGTATGCGGTCACTGGGTGAATCCCCTGTAGCCTCGCCCACTCCTTCAAGTTCATCTCTGCTCACTATACCGCATCGTACGAGCAACTGTTCGCAACCCCCAAGTCAGGCGGCCTTATGCGTGATCTCCAGCCCCGGCAGGTCGAGGACCATCCAAGTCTTCTCGGTCCCGTCGTAGGAGAGCCCGATCACCTCGGTGTCCTGCCCTGGGAGCCGGACCTGCTGGAACTGGTGCCAGTGGCCGTGGAGTAGGAGCTTCGGCTTCGTGGCCCGAGAGCATGGCCAGAACGTCCCACGGCGCGCCGCCATCCGAAGGCAACTGCTCACAGCCCTCGCTGGTCAGAGGGCGGCGAGGGCTGTGAGCAGTTACCAGCGGTTGGATCAAGACCTGCCCGGAATCGGGTGAGTTGATCTCAAATCGTGGTGCCGGGAGCGGGACTCGAACCCGCACGCAGTGACCTGCACAGCGCCCTGAACGCTGCGTGTCTACCATTTCACCATCCCGGCCGAGATCTGGAATGCTACCTCACCGGACCGTGGGGGCTGGGCTGGCCAGGGTCCACCTGGCCACATCCTGAAAGCGCTGGACCGGGTCGCCATAGGAGGGGACGCCGGGCACGTGCACGGAGGCCAGGTGCACGTAGACCGCCACCGGCGTGTACAGGAACACGGCCGGGACGCCCGCGAAGAGTCGCTTGGCCACCTCCCCGTAGGCGGCTCGGCGCGCCGACATGCCGGCGGCGGTCGCCAGCTGGTCCACGGCGTGGACCAGCACCGGGTCCACGGGCGCCTGGCTGAAGTTGAGCGAGCCACCGGGGACTGATGAGGCTCCCCAGAAGGAGGTGATGTTCGCGCTCGGGCCGTTGTCGAACCCCACCAGGGCCAGCTGAAACCTCTCCTGAGCCAGCGTGCCCGAGACGAAGGCTCCTGGTGCCAGCACCCGCACCGAGACCGAGATTCCCTGCGCCGCCAGCATCGCCGCCAGCTCGTCGGCGGCCCCCGGCAGCGGCTCCAGGTTCGGTACCGAGAGCGTGAGGCTCAGCCGTTTCCCACCCTTGCTGAAGACATCCAGCGGAGGCGCCTTCTGATAGCCCGCAGCCTTGAGGGAACGAACCGGCGAGGGCAGACTCCCCAGCGCGGAGGGGGCCAACGCAGCCCAGGGGATCGAGGTCGGCAGCGGCCCGTACTGGGGCACTCCCAGGCCCCCGAGGCCGGCTGCGATCAGCTTCTTGCGGCTGATCGCCGCGGCTATCGCCTGGCGCACCTGGAGGCTGTCGAGCGGAGCGCTGCCCTCGTTGAGGAGCAGTTCGACGAAGGAATACGAGGTCATCCGCTGCTCCACCAGGCCCCGCGGTAGCCCCTGGAGATCGCCTGAAGTGGCCGCCAGCCAGCCGTCGATCCTCCCCTTGGCCAGCATCTGCGCGACCACCGCTGGGTTGGGCTCCAGCGCGATCGTGAACCCGGCCAGGATGGGAAGCGGGCGGAAGTAGGGATTGCGCTGCAGGGCCACCTGGGAAGCGGTGTTGGCGTCGACCACGAACGGCCCCGCGCTGGGCGGGAAGAGGCTGGTCCCGCGCTGCCCCCCGCGCAGGTAGAGCGCCGGCTGGTCGTGGTAGTGGGCCGAGGGTAGGATGGGAAGTTCGGCGATGGTTGGGAAGTTTTGAGCGGGACCGGGGAGTACGAAGGTCCCGGACCAGTAGGACGTGGCGTACAGGGAGACTCCGGTCCAAGGAGCCGCCAGAGCCGGATTCGGGAAATTGGGGGACTGCAGCACGGCCAGGGTGAAGCCGACGTCCCTGGTCGTGATCGGCTGGCCGTCCGACCAGCGACCCCAGCGTGGGAGGGTGAAGGCGTAGCGGACGCCCCCGCTCTCCCGCTTCCAGCTGGAGGCCAGGGCCAGCTCGGGCGCCCCTCCCGCGCCCATCTTGAGCAGCCCGGGGTCTGCGAGCGCGCCCACGGTCTGCGCCACGGCGTTGTCGGGGCTGAGCAGAGGGCTCAGAGCGGAGGGCCCGGAAGGCGCGACCACGGCCTCCGAGTACACCTGGTCGGCCGCCATGTGGCGGGCCGAGAGCCCCACCACGGTTCCTCCCACCAGCAGCAGCGCCAGGCTTCCCGCCAGCGAGGAGAAGCGCAGAGGATGGTGGCGGAGGCTGAAGAAGGCAGCCAGCCGGCGGAGGAGGGCGGCTAGCCCACCCGGATCTGGATCACCGCCACCAGGGCGAAGGCCACGGTCAGCCAGATCGAGGTGCGGAAAAGCACCTTCTCCAGACCCCGGCGGGTGCGATAGCCGCCACCCATGTCCGTCCCGCCCCCGATGGTGCCGCCAAGGCCGCTGGACTTGGGGGTCTGGAGCAGGATGGTGATCACCAGCAGGATCGCCAGTATCACCTCCAGGGATGTGATCGCGGTCTTCACGAGGGCTCCGCCACAAGACTGGGCGGATTATAGTCCTGGCCGTCCGGGCTCGAGATCTTCAGTTCAGTCTCCTCGAAGTGGCCGGAAGGTTCTTCCTCCACCAGCCTCCAGGCAGTGGCGCGGCGCTGGTGCCCGCCGTCGACCGCGATCACCACGTAGTGGTAGCCGGGCCAGGCCCGGTCGGTGTCGAACTGGCTCGGGCGGGCGGGATGATCGGGGTGGGTGTGGTAGAAGCCGACCACCTCCTCCCCCCGGGCCCTGGCCGCTCGCTCCGCCGTGATTATGTCCTTGGGATCCAATTCATAGCGGTCGTGACGCCGGTCCACCACCAGGTTGTGGCCCTGAACCACCTCGGTCACCTCCGTCAC
Source organism: bacterium (assembly GCA_021817025.1). Next base: position 3,379 of record JAKAWF010000212.1, on the reverse strand, counting down.
AGCGCCGCTGGTGCCGACCAGCACCCCGCACCCCTCATGGGGATAGGCGGCCTCGGCGAAGCCTCGCATGTGCTCGAACAACTCGGCCGAGAATAGCAACTTCGGCTGCTCCAAAGTGTTCAGAGGCCCCCGTACAACCCGGTGCTCAAGTAGCGATCCCCGCCGTCCGCGCAGATAATCACCGCCACCCCCTCGCGGAGTCCCTCCTGAACGAGTTGGCCAACTCCCCACAGGGCCAACCCCGAAGAGTGCCCCACCAGGATGCCCTCCTGGCGCGCCAGCTGGCGCGCCAGATCATAGGCCTCATCGGTCGGCCCCAGCAGGTGCCGATCGGCCAGGCCAGGGTCGTAGATCCCGGGCACGATGGCCGCCGCCATGTGCTTGAGCCCCTCCAGCCCATGGAATGGGTCGTCGGGCTCCAGGCTGACGCACTCGATCTCGGGGTTGAGCTCCTTGAGCCGCCGAGCCGTGCCCATGAAGGTGCCGCTGGTCCCGAGTCCGGCCAGGAAGTGGGTCACCTCGCCTTCGGTCTGCTCCCAGATCTCGACTCCGGTGGTCTCGTAGTGAGCCCTCCAGTTGGCGGGATTGTTGTACTGGTCAGGGTAGAAGTAGCGGTCCGGGTCCTCCGCGCAGATCTGGCGACAGAGCAGGATCGCCCCGTCCGACCCCTCCTGCGGATCGCTGAGCACGAGCTCGGCCCCGTAGGCCTGCATGAGCAGCCGGCGCTCCGCACCGGCGTTGCCCGGCACCACCAGCTTGACCCGGTACCCGAAGGCGGCACCCAGCATCGCGTAGGCCACCCCGGTGTTGCCGCTGGTGCTGTCCAGAATGGTGCGGTCTCGCGTCAGCTGGCCGGTCCTGACGGCATCCCTGATCATGCCCAGAGCCGCCCGGTCCTTGACCGACCCCCCGGGGTTGAGAAACTCCGCTTTGGCGTAGACGGCCAGCCCTGGCGCCTGGGCCTCGAAGAGATGGACCCGCAACAATGCTGTGTTGCCAATCAGGTCAGCGATCCTGGGGTCCGAGAGCGGGGTGACCAGCCGCAGGCCCGGTCCAACTGCACGACGCATGATTCCCACTGTACCAGTCGGGATTCGGATCCATGCCGGGCCGACTCGCTACTCTCGTGAAGTGGCGAATCGGGTTCCGCGCTGGCTGCCGAGGCTGAGCGCCGGCCAGCTGCTCGCGGTCGGCGTCATCGCCTTCCTGGCCGTGTCCGCGTTCGTGGACGTGCTCACCAGCATCGGCCAGGTGAGTGCCAGTCCCGGCCCCCCCAAGGCGCAGCTAGGGGGCAAGGTCGATGGTCTGCGGATGACGGTCGGACGGGAGGCGCGCTTGACCTTCGGCCTCTTCTTGGGGTCTGGTCATGCCATGAGTCCCGCCTGCATTGGCGCCAACCTGACCCCCGAGTTCAAGGTGGTGAAGGTGACCTTCCTGGGCACGCCAGGGGGTCCCTGGCGTGCCGACGAGTCCTGCGGCGGGATCCTGGAGACGGGTTCCACCATCCCCATCGTGATCTACGTGATCCCCCAGTTCCCCGGCGACTACGGCATCCGGGTGGAGCCGAAGGTCAACACTGAAACGGTCGGCGTCGGCACCGGCGGCACCATCTCAGTCGGATCCTGAGCCGCTCTTGGTCACCTCCAGGAGCGCCCGGTGCACCCGGGGCGCCCCCGCCACGATGTCGCCTGTCTCCAGCTGTCGCTGGCCGCCCTCCCAATCCGACACCAACCCTCCGGCCTCAGTCACCAGCAGGACTCCGGCGGCGATGTCCCAAACCTTGAGGCCAAGCTCGAAGTAGCCATCGAAAACACCCGCGGCAGTGAAGGCCAGATCCAGGCTGGCGGCACCGGGACGACGCCCGTCCTCGACCACATGAAGCGCCCGCTCCAAAGTCGCGACCAGGCGAGGGATGCGCGCGGGAGTCTTGAACGGGAACCCCGTCGAGACCACCGCGTGGCCCGGGTCGGGGTCACCCATGAGGAGGCGGCGGCCGCGCTCGTCAAACGCTCCCTCCCCCACCCTGGCACTGTAGGTCCAGCCCAGGAACGGTGCGTGCACGCTGCCAACGGCGGGACGACCGTCGACCAACAGCGCGACCGACACCCCGACCAGGGGAAACCCGCGGCTGAAGTTGGTGGTGCCGTCGAGTGGGTCCACCACCCAGCCGGTGCTGAAATCGCCGCCCCCGCCCTCCTCGGCCAGAACCGGCAGCTCGGGGAAGGCGGCGTGCAGGATCCTCACCACCACGGCCTCGCTCTGACGGTCGACCTCGGTCACGTAATCCCCGGGCCCCTTGCTCTCCGCGCGGTGAAATCCGACCCCGGCAGAGCGGATCAAAGCGCCTCCCGCCTGGGTCGCATAGCGGGCTGTCGCCAGAGCCAGCTGGAGGTCGAGAGGCCCCATGTCACCGCTCACCGAAGACGACCTGAGGCGCCTGGGACGGTCAGCGCCCGCCCCGTCCACGACCCCGCGGCGGTTCCCGCGAGACCTTCTTCTTGTGCTTCTTGGACTTGGGCTGAGGGGCCGGCGTGATCAGCTCGCGGGGCGGCTCCGGCGGGCGGGGGGGCGGGGATGGCAGCTCAGATTCACTCATGGCTATATGTTGCCAGTTCCGACCCCATCTGGGAGCGATTCCACCCGACTCACCAGAGCAACCTGGGGTCCGCCGCCAGCCGGCGAGGGGGCCAGGGCCGCAGCAGGAACGGCACCCTCCCCACCACCAGGCGCCGCGGCACGGGGCCAAAGTCCTCACTGTCGGTGGTCTCGGCCCGGTTGTCGCCGGCCAGCCAGACCAGCCCCCGCGAGCGGCTCACAGCGGCGACCCGCTTGACGATCTCAAACCCGGGCCGCTGCGGGTGCCCGGCCACCACCACCTGGCCGACTAGGGGGAGCCGGCCGGGGCACGGGAAGAGGACCGCCCAGCTGCCCTCGGGCAGCAGCGGCTCCATGCTGCGGCCCTCGACCAGCACCAGCTGGGGAAGGTGCCACCGAGGCAGATGGAGGCCGCCCAGAGCGAGTTTGCCGCTGGTCACCAGGTGATGGTAGTTTGGACTCAGCGCCGAGCGCGGGTCAGGCGCACTTTCGGGTAGTTGAGGGAGATCAGCATGATCGACAGGCTCTCGGCACTTGTCCATCCCCGTCGGGTGGTCCATGCCCACTGCGACATTCCCTGCGGGATCTACGACCCCGCCGCGGCCCAGCTGGCCGCTCTGACGGTCGAGACCATGGTGACCAAGATCCGAGCCCTTCCGGACCCCACCTCGGAAGCCAGCCGCAACTCGTTCGCGCGCATGGTGACGGTCAAGGAGCAGCACGCGGAGATAGTCAAGCGCGAGGTCCAGATCATCTGGTCCGACTACTTCAAGCCGGAGCATCT
>JAKAWF010000211.1 GCA_021817025.1 bacterium | reverse complement strand
AATCTCACGGCCTGCTTTCACACCATCAAGCGCGCGATCCCACTCATGCGCGACCAGGGATTCGGCCGCATCATCAACATCGCCTCCGCCCACGGCCTGGTTGCCAGCCCCCAGAAGTCCGCGTACGTCGCGGCCAAGCATGGGCTGGTTGGGCTCACCAAGGTGGCGGCGCTCGAAACCGCCAACTCCGGAATCACCGTCAACGCCATCTGCCCAGGATGGGTGCTCACCCCCCTGGTTCAGCAGCAGATCGAGGCCCGGGTCCGGGAGCGCGGCAGCACCTTCGAAGAGGAGGCGACGGCGATGCTGGAGGAGACCCAACCTCTGCACGCCTTCACTCCCCCCCAAGCGATCGCCAAGCTCTGCCTGTTCCTCTGCTCAGAAGCTGCCGCGACGCTCACCGGCTCCACCCTGTCGATGGACGGGGGCTGGGTCGCGCACTGACCGCTCAGCTGGAGACGCCCAGCATCTCCGTTATCGCCCTCGCCAGGGCGGCCGCTGAGTCTCGGTCCAGCTCGACCGCGACTCGCGCCGAGGGCCCCAGCGCGGGGTTGAGGAAGTCGATGTTCAGGCAATGATCCATCGGCGCATCGACCGGGTGGTCGAAGTAGACCGTGGCATCACTGAGCCGGAACCACCCTCCCGCTCCCTTGCCGCTGCCGGCGACGCTGACCCGCTCGGTCCGGTACGTGCACATTCCCTCTTACCTCATGCTTCCAGGTTCGCGGTCAAAAAGGTCCAGATGCGCTGCCAGCCGTCCTTGGCCGCCTCGGGCCGGTAGCTGGGACGGTCGGTCGAGAAGAAGGCATGGCCGGCACCCTCATAGCTGTGGAACTCGTGGGGCTTGCCGGCGGCGGTGAGGATGGCGTCAAGCTCCTGCACCTCGGCCGGCGAGGGGTGCTGGTCGTCGGCGCCGAACAGTCCCAGCAACGGGCAGGAGAGCTGGGGCGCCTTGTCGGCGATGGGGCCCACCTTGAGCGGCATCCCCTCCGGAGGGGTGCCCACCACGAAGGCCCCATAGCAGTCGATCGCCGCCTGAAGCGGCAGGCTGCAGGCCGCAAGGAATGCCTGCCGGCCCCCGGAGCAGTATCCGATCACCCCCACCTTGGAGTTGGATTGGGGCATCTGGCGCAGCTTCTGCGCGCAGGCGGCGACATCACCGACCAGCCTTTCGTCGGGGACGCCGCCCTGCGCCCGGGCCGCCGCCGCGGCGTCGTCGGGGCTGGCGCCCGGAGCCTCCCGGGTGTAGAGGTTGGGGCAGATCGCGAGGTAACCCTCGGCGGCGAACCGCCTGGTTATCTCCTTGGTCCCCTCGTCGTACCCGGGCATGTGATGGATGACCACGATCCCCCCGGTGGGTCGCTGGTCCAGCGGCTCGGCCAGATAGGCCTCGATGCGGTCGCCTCCGAAACCCTCCAGCCAGGTCGTCTCCGCTCGCATGTCACCCTTCAAGCGCGTCCTCCACAGCTACCGCGGCTCCAGGGCCCCTCGACGCAGCCCCCGGTTCAGCTTACCGAGAAGCCCCGAGATACTCCGAGGCAAGCTCCCGGAGGTGAGCGTGCGTCTCCCCCATGGCGGAGCCGGCGGGCAGATACCGCTTGGGGAACTTGGCTACCGAGGTGTAGTTGGTGTCGCAGACGTTGGCCAAGGGGCTGAGAACCCCCTGGGTCACCAGCTGATACGCATCGAGCAGCTCCAGACCATAGTCCTCCGTCAGCCAGTGCACCAGATCGGCCTGGGCAATCCTGAAGGCGTCCTCCAGCGGCCGCACCGATCCGGTGGAGAAGATGTGGTGGTCCGACTCCAGGCGGGGCCAGGGGCAGGGCCTGCCCTTGATGACGTCGACCGCGATCACCGTGTTCATGGCGCACTCGACGGCAACCCCGCAGGTCTCGCCCTCCCCCTGGCGGGCGTGTCCGTCGCCCAGCGAGAGGAGAGACCCCTCGACGTTGACCCCCAGGTAGCAGGTGACGCCGGCGCGCATCTCGGGGGTATCCATGTTGCCGCCGAAGGCGTCTGGGACCAGCGCCGAGCGCACCTCCAAGTTGGCGGGCGCGACCCCCACCGTCCCGTGCATGGGTTCCATCGGGAGATCCACCTCAAACCGTCCGGAGTGGGCCCGGAACCGGCAGCTGCGCTGCTGTCGGTCGAGCTCCCAGATCCACACCACCTCGGGCAGGGGCTCGTGGAGGAGCGCGGTCAGGTGGGTGGCGGTGAGGGCGCCGAAGAGCGGGACGGTGGTGGAGACCGCCCAATCGCGAGCCGGCTCGATGGAGATGAAGTGGACGGCCAGGGTGTCCCCGACCTCCGCCCCCTCCACGTAGAAGGGACCGGTCTGAGGGTTGAGGAAGGGAAACTGGCACACCTCTGAGACCAGGTCGCGCTCGCTGGTCACCCGGCCGGCGAAGCAATCCTCGGTGAAGAGCTCCACCACCGCCCCGGGGCGAATCCGGGCCACCGGCTCCGCACCTCCGAAGGTCCACGCATACCGCTTCGGGTCCTGGGTCAAGGTCACGACTTCGACTGAGCTCATGGAGTGTCCCCCACTATCCGGCTGCCGGTCCCCCGCGGCAGCCGGGGTTGATCTTTGGCGCCGTCCGTCAGGATCCCACCCCGATCGGCTCCTCATCCAGATGAACCATGCCGACCTGGGTCACCCGCTCGGGGTCACGCGAGTAGAGATAGACCATGTAGATCAGGCCCAGCAGGATCCATGCCCCCATCGCCGGGCCCATATACGAGTACGGCGGCGGCAACGGCGAGATGAACGAGAAGACCGGGATCCCGGCAGCGCTGAACCAGGCCGGGATGAAGGCGATGATCCCCAGCACCGGCACCACCACGTGCAAGAACCAGTTCAGGGAGGTGCCCCTGGTCTTGAGGAAGAAGCCGATGCAGGCGGCGTCGACCAGGATGTAGATCGCGGCCAGGATGATCACGATCCCAGTGCCCACCATCGAGAAGGCTACGAACGGGTTGAAGTGCAGGCCCAGGCCGACCGCCACCCCCACGCTGACCAGGAAGGCCATCAGGATCCCGAACTGGGGCGAGCGGTGGCGGGGATGCACGGCCGCGAAGATGGCGGGGAAGGCGCGGATCCTGCCCATCGCATAGGCGGTGCGGCTGGAGACCGTCACCCCCGCGTTGGAGTTGGCGATGGTGGAGTTGATGATCGCCAGGAAGACGAAGAACCAGAACACCCCGTAGGAGGCCTTGGCGATCCCCTCCCACGATGCGGGTCCCGCAGAGCTGAAGGTGGCGAAGTGGGCGGGCCCGAAGACCACGTCGGCCGCGTAGGTGGTGAAGATGTAGATGATCCCGATTCCCAGGGTCGCCAGCAGGACCGCCCTTCTGATCGTCTTGCGAGGATCCTTGGCCTCCTCCGCCAGCGGCGCCGCCCCCTCGAAGCCGCCGAAGGCGAGCACGGTGTACACCGACCCGGCGATGATGCCGCTCAGCCCGCGGAAGTGGGTGGGCGTGAACTTGGTGGTGAAGACCTCCAGGGTGTTGGCATGGCCGGCCTTGACCACGAACAGCACCGCCAGGATCACGAAGACCAGGATCTCAAACGCCCCCAGGATGGTCCCGAAGCGGGCGGAGGTGCGGATCCCGTAGTAGCCCGCCGCCAGCACGATCAGGGCGCCCGCGATGGTGAACAGCCACCACAGATTGGGTGAGAACGAGTGGTCGTAACTGTTGATGGTGGAGGCCGTGGTGTAGCCCAGCTGCAGCAGCACCAACGGTGGGATGAGACCAGCCACCGCGACGTATCCCCAGTTCACCAAGAAACCGACCGATGGATGCAGGCCGCGAGCGGTGTACGTCCCCATCGAGCCGGCCGAGGGAAGCTCCCGGGCCAGCTCCCCCACGCAGGAGGCGCAGAGCAGGCACGCCACCATGGCCACGATCACGGCGAGTGGCAGGGCGCCTCCCGCAAAGGCGACCCCCGCAGGGATGGAGGCGGCGATGGCGGCTCCCGGAGCCATGTCGGTGATGCTCTGGAACAGCACCTCCCGCAGACCGATCGCGCCCCGGCGCAGGCCCGGAGATCCGGCGGCAAGCTCCTCTGATATCAGTGTCACGTCCCCCTCCTCTGAACACTGCTCCTGGGTGCGAAATTTCCTGGAATACTACAGACCAGGGGCCCCCGCGGCAAGCTCGCCCTGACCACCGAGCTGGTCAGGCACCCTGAGGCCCGGAGCGCCGTGAGCGGTCAGGCCCCGGACGGAGAGTGAAACTCACTCTCCTCTGCGGCGTTGCAACCGGTGTACCCCGACAGCGCCCCGGGCCGCCTCCGCAGGTGGCCAGGCCGGTGCCGACCGAGGAGAACGCGATGATCCGTGATCAGTTCGAGCACGATTGGGACCACGCCCGACGCCTGGCGGAGCGTGCAGCGGGCAGGGCTCGCGCCAGGCTGCACCGCCCCGCGCCGCATCCAACCCGCCTGGTGGCCATGCTGGGGCTGGCGGCCCTGGCCGCGGTGGTGCTCCTGGCGGTCCCTCTGACCGCGCTGGCCCACTCCTACAGCTCCCTGCCGGCAGCAGCCAGAACGTTTGCGTCCGACACGCTGGTCTTTGCCCAGGGTGGACAGGAGATCGCCGACCTGCATCCCCCGGCCGGCAGCCGGATCCCGGTACCCCTCGATCAGATATCCCCAGTGATGCAGCAGGCCGTGGTGGACATCGAAGACCACGGCTACTGGACCTCGCCGAGCTTCGACCTGGGAAGGATCGTCGAGGCCGCCTTCTACGACGCGGTCCATCGGGCCCCGGATCAAGGGGCCAGCACCATCGAGGAGCAGCTGGCCAAGATCCTGTATCTGCGCGACAACAAGTCCCTCATCTACAAGATCAAGGAGATCTTCTACGGGAATGACCTCGCGAGCCGACTCAGCCGCCGCCAGATCCTTGACCAGTACCTGAACGACGTCTACTTCGGCCAGGGCGCAACCGGGGTGCAGGCAGCGGCGGAGACCTATTTCGGAGTTCCGGCAAGCCGGCTGACCGCGGCCCAGGCAACGCTCCTGGCGGGGCTGCTACCAGCGCCTTCCTACCTTGACCCCCTGACCAACCCCAGCGGCGCCCGCCTGCGCCAGCGCGCGGTGGTGCACGCGATGGTCGCTCAGGGTAACCTCACCCAGCAGGAGGCGAACGCCATCCTGGCCCACCCCACGCCACTGCATCCGGGCTCGGGCTCCAACCTGGCCCCCTACTTCATGGATCAGGTACAGCAGTGGCTGCGCTCCCACTTTGGAGCTTCCTACCCAACCCTGGGCCTTCGGGTGTACACGACCCTGGACCTGCCCCTGAACGAGACCGCCCAGAAGCTGGTCAGCCAGGTGATCGCGGCACGCGCCGCGATGCACATGACCGACGGGGCCCTGGTCGCGGAGAACCCCCAGAACGGCGACATCGAGACCTGGGTGGGCGGAGCCGGGCCGAATGTGCCGGGCGGCCAGATCGACATGGCCGCCGTGCCCAGGCAGACCGGGTCCACCTTCAAGATCTTCACCTACTCCGCGGCGATCGCTTCGCACACGATCACCATGACCACCCCGATCCTCGACAACCGCCTGACCCTACCCTCAGGGGGCCCCGGCGGAGGCCCATACGTGGTGCACGACTACGACGGGCAGTACTTCGGAGTCGTACCGGCTGAGGTCGCGCTCGGGAACTCCCTCAACGTGCCCGCGGTGCGGGTGGAACTGGCGACCGGGATTCCCCGAGTCCTGAGGATGGCCCGTGCGTTTGGCGTCACCACCCTGGACGGCCCCGACTCCTCGTACGGTCCAAGCCTGACCCTGGGAGCCTACCCGATTCCCCTTTGGGAGATGGCTCAGGCGGGGTCCGTGCTGGCGGCGCAGGGAACCCTTCACCCCGCCCGGTTCGTGCTCAGGGTCACCGACCAGCGCGGGACGGTCCTCTACTCGGCGCCGACCGTCACGCGCAGGGTGGTCTCTTCGCAGGTGGCCTTCATCATGAACACCATCCTCTCCCGCAACAGCAATCGCCTGCTGGCGTTCGGCCCCGACACCCCCCTGGTCATCCCGGGCCGAAGAGTCGCGGTCAAGACCGGGACCTCCAACAGTTTCCGGGACAACCTCGCAGTCGGCTGGACGCCGACCCTGGTCGGGGCCGACTGGGTCGGCAACGCCAATGACCAGCCCATGTATGGCGGTGGGATCAATGGAATCAGC
>JAKAWF010000210.1 GCA_021817025.1 bacterium | reverse complement strand
TCCGCATTCTCCGACCGCAGCCCCACATTCTCGGCTTCGAGCCGGGCTACCTCGCCCGCCAGGCACTCCGCCTCCGCTTGCCAGCGCTTCGCATCGACCTGCCATCTGGGGGCCACGACCCCCAGTGAACACCATGGACACCCCTCGTGTCCAGTCCCCAACGCCCTGGGGAGACCGTTCCCTACGGGGTCACCGAATACTTACTCTCCGTCAATCGGGGCCTACAACCTTGTCGCACACCCCAACGGGCACGCTCCTGGGCGGAAGCTGGCGGACTCTCAAGGGCTGTACGCGAGTCGATCCTGGTTCACCATGGACCTCGACGGGCGCGAGTGAACGTCCTTTGGGTGGCCTCCGCGTTGGCCCGTCGGGAGGCACGGGACTCGTGTCTGGGTCGGCTCGCCTGCCAGGACCTCGGCTGGGCCCGCCAGGGTGGGCTGGTACACGGCGCTCGTGTGGGAACGGTCCCCGCGACGCGGAGCAACTCTGGGCAGTGTGAAGCCGAACGGTTCCGGGTCGACGTTGCCTGAGGGTCGACCAGGGATGCCCTGACGTTGCGGTCGGAGCTGGCTAAGGCAGAACATCCTGCCCAGGATGAACGCCACCCAACCGGCTACCACCCGGCCTGGGTGGCGGCACCGCGCCCGTGCGATCCGGCGGTGTACAACTCCCGTGAGCTACCTCGGGATCGCGTTCGCCATCACGGCCCCGGTCTGGCTCACCCAGTCACCCCGACTGCTGGGAGCCAGCGCTGATAGCGCGCTTCACGTGTGGTTCCTCGTCTTCATGGCTCACGCGCTGGCGCAGGGACGGTCCCCATTTTTCTCAGCGGCCGCGACCTACCCGCACACGATTAGCCTGGTCTGGAACAACGCCGACATCCTACTCACCTTAGTAGCCTGGCCCGTCGCCCTGGCGATCGGTTGGGTGCGAGCCGTCAACCTCCTCCACGTGCTGCTCCTCGCCGTCGGCGCGACGATGATGGCGGTCGCGCTGCGGCGGCACGTGCGATCCGAAGCCGCGGCCTGGGTCGGGGGGGTGGCCTTCGGCTTCGCCCCGTTCGTGCAGGGGCAGCTGGTAGACGGCCAGCTGACCTGGCTCACCACGGGCACCCTGCCGCTCGGCTGGTGGATTGCCGAGCGCGCCAGCGCGGCTGCGCGCTCCGGCCGGCACCGAGTCGGGTGGGGACTTGCCGTGGGTGGGTGGGTGGCCCTTCAGTACCTCGTCAACAAGGAGTTCCTCGCGACCAGCCTTCTCATCGCCGTGTGTGTCGGCGCTTGGCCGCTCTGGCGCAGGCGCCGCGACTGCAGCCGGATGGCGCGGCGCTGGGCGTCCGTGGCGGCGGCGGCCGTTCCCACGGCCGCGGTCCTTCTCGCCTACCCGCTGGTGCTCCAGACCGAGCGCCATCCGTCCCTCATCCATGCGGCCGGGCTCACGCCGGTACGGACTTACATCGACCTGCTCTCCTGGGTGTTGCCATCACCGGGTCAGCTCGTCGGCCCGGGGAGTCAGCACCCGCTCGTGCCCTACTCGATGTGGTGGCCGGAGGTCGTCGGCTACCTCGGCGCTCCGGTCATCGGGTTCAGCCTCTGGACGCTGGTCCGTGCCTGGAAAAACCCGCTGGCACGTGTGGCGGCGGCGGTTGCCATGGTAGGCGGCTGCTTCGCCAGTGGAGAGTGGCTCTATGTCTCCGGAGTCGCGACCATTCCACTGCCCGGATGGCTCCTGCACGGCTTGCCGATCTACGCCGACACGGTGCCGAACCGATTCGCGATCTTCGTGGACATTGGTGTCGCTGTCCTGCTCGCCATAGGGGTGGACCGCATCGTCAACCGCCACCGATCCCGTCTTCTTCCACTCGCCCTCTCCGCGTTGCTGTTCCTGCCGTGGCTACCTGCCCCGAAGCTGCTCAGCGGGGGAGACACAGCGCCCAGCGCGTTGCCGCCGGTCTTCCATAGCCGCGTGATGCGGTCGCTGCCAGTCGGCAGCGTCGTCGTGGTGGCACCGGTGGCGATCTACACCGACGGCGGGCCGATGCTCTGGCAGGCGCTCGACGGGTTCCGTTATCGGCAGCCGTTCGGCTACATCCTGCACCCGGACAGGAGCGGAGCGGTGACGAACTTTCCGTACCCATCGGCGCTCGGGAGCGTCCTCGTCGCCTACGCCGATCATCAGCCCGCACCAGTCCTCGACTTGGCGGAGATGCGGGCCAACCTCGATCGGTGGCATGTGCGGGCGCTGGTGGTAGTGAGTCCGGTCACCGCGCCGGCCACGGTCGCGATCTTCCGAGCACTCACCGGCCGGCCGCCCCGACTGGTCGAAGGTGCGGATATCTGGCTGTCATCCGGTTGACCGAGTCTTGAGCCGAGCGTTACAGCTAACGAAGCCTGCGAGAGCTGACGCTCTCTCGGCCTCAAACCCTTACGGGTGAGAGGAGGTCGGCTACGGCGGGATGAACCCGCCTGCGCCTCCCGGACCCATGCCGCTTGGCAGCGGCCGGTGATGGTGGCAGAGTTGGGCATGACGAAAACTGCTTAAGGAGTGCGCCATGCCCAACCTCAACCCCTTACTCGATGAGCACGTGGTCCTCAAGTACGAGTGTCTCGACCGGATGTTCCTCAACGGGTACGCTCCCAAGCTCCAGACCCCCTCCCAACTGGGATGGTTCCTCGGTCAGCACAGGGGAGAGGAGATTCCCCGCTATGAGCTGCTGGGGCAGACCACCCGGAAGCTGGTGGCCGCCGTGGACCAGCTGGCTGAAGACCAGGCCATCCCCGTCATCCACTTCGAGCGCGGCCAGCGCAAGGAGGCGGTGGCCGCTCCCTACTTCGCCGCCGTCAAACACGAGGGCGTCGTCCTCATCGGGGTCGCCCAGGAGAAGGCCAAGGTCTTCCGGGCCTGCAGCAAGGCTGCCCGGGTCAAGGGGCAGTACTCCGCCACTCGCGCCAGCGCCTTCGTCAACCACTACTACTTTTACATCTGGGATCAGGACTTCGGCCCCAGCTTCATCAAGATCTGCAGCTTCGCGCCCTGGGGCATCCGGGTCTGGATCAATGGTCATGAGTGGGTCAAGCGCCAGCTCGAACACCAGCAGATCGGCTACCAGCCCCTCGACAACGGCTTCGCCGCCGTCGACGACCCCGCCGCGCTCCAGCAGACCGCAGACCGCCTCAGTGCGGCTGACGTCCAGCGCTACTTCGACCGCTGGATCCCCCAGCTGCCCTGTCCCTTCACCTCAGCTGACCGGGCCGCTGGGTATGTCCACCAACTCTCCATCCTGCAACTCGAGGTCAGCCGCACCGAGGTCTTCGACCGGCCCCTCCACGGCCGCCAGTTCTTCGAGGAGGTCATCCGCGACCAGCTCGACCTCGGCCGTCCCGAGAGGATGCAGCTGCTCTTCAACAAGCGCCTCCCCAAGCACAAGGGCGAGGGCCCCTTCCGGACTCGCATCTTCTGCGCCGATGTCGACCCCTCCATCCACATCCAGTACCGCAGCACCGGAGTCAAGCAATATTGGAAGTGCGACCGTGCCCTCCGCACCGAGACCACCATCAACAACGCCCACGACTTCCGGGTCGGCAAGCTCTTGGTCAATCTCGACACTCTGCGCCGGATCGGCCAGGGCATCAACCACGGGCTCTTGGAACTCGAGCGCCAGGCCCACCACTGCACCCCCGCCGCCTCCACCTTCGAGGCCCTAGTCCTGCCCACTGGAGATGCCGACCATCGCGCCCCAGCTCTCCGCTTCGGGGATCCCCGCGTGGTCGCTCTCTTCGCCGCCCTCTGCGACTTCCGCTGGCTCCACCAGGGCCTTCGCAGCAGGGAGCTCCGGCCCCTCGTCGAGCATCAGCTCGCCCGCCCCTACGGCATCCGCCAGGCTTCCTACGACCTCCGCCGTCTCCAACGCAAGGGCCTCATCCAGTGCGTACCCAGCACCAACCGCTACCTCATCACCCCGCTAGGCCGCCAGCTGATCCTCTTCTGCTCCAAGCTCTACTCCAGCGTCATCTGCCCCACCATCGGTCAGCTTCACGACCCCTTCGCCAACTCACCTCTTGCCCACGCCTGGCACCGCTTCGACCTCCTCGCCGACAGCCTCCTCGCCAACCTCAACCTCGCCCCCTAAACTCCTCCAAAACTCGGCTCGTTTGCATGACTTTTCCCACTTAAGCGCAATACCACTTAGTTAAGGTCCGAGTCCGCTGGTGGCCGTGGCCTGGCGCTTCCGGGGTGCAGGACGCGAGGGTCCGGTGATGACGATGCTGTCGCGCGGATGGATCTGTGGGCGAGCTGGGTTGAGGTGGTGGGCACGCTTGAGGGGCCATTTCGACATCTTGCGCTTGATCACCCGGGGGTTGACCCGCAACCGGCGCTCGTTCAACCGTCGCAGCATCTCGGTCGTCGTCTCGGCAATCGCGTCGGCCAAGCGCTCAGGGGGAAAAAGCCACCTGGTCGGTGACCTGGCGGCGGACCACCCGGAGCGAGGCGATAAGCGAGACCCGATCCGGGTCGAGCGCTATTGGCTCGGCGGCAGCGTTGATCAAGGCTCGGATGGCGTAGTACACGAGCAGGTGGGCGTAGATCTCTTGGATGACCATCTCCGGCGACTTCGATCGCAGCACCCGGCCGGCGCCCCGCTGGTGGGTCTTCAGTTCGTCGAACGCGCTCTCCTCCTCCCAGCGTTCGCCGTAGAGCGCGGCGAGTTCGAGCGCGGGCGCCTGGGTCGGATCGAGCAGGGTGGTAATGAGCCGGATCGGCGCTTCGTCTTGGGCCCGGGAGGGATGCGAGAGCGTGTACTCGACGACCCGGACAACGATCGGCTCGCCGGGATTGCCCCGCGGTGGCTGGAGCGCCGACAGGTAGGACCCGTCTTTGAGCGACGTCGTCACCGGTAGGACCGCATTGGACTTGGTCCGCCAGCACAGCTGAGCGCCGGTAGCCGCCGCTCTCTGCCAGAGGTCGTAACCCGAAAAGCCCCGGTCGACGAGCAGGAGCATCCCTTCGTGCAGCCCCTTGAACAGCCCGCGGGCCAAGCTGGTCTCTCCCGTAGAGCACGGGCCAATCTCGGCGCCGATGATCGCGTGCGTGCCGCATTCGGTGAGCGCCACCACCCGAGCCTGGGGGAAGGCACCTTTCATCTCGCCGCGTCCGCTCCCCGGCCGACCGAAGTGGGCCTGGTTCGACGTGGTGTCGGGTAGGTCGAACACGGTCCCGTCGATCGCTACGAGGCGCAGTCCCCGCCACCACGAGCCGACCGACCCCTCCGCGCTCGTCGGCGACACGACCCGTTCGAACAGCATCTTCATCGCCTCGCCACCGAGCCGGGCGCGCGCCTGGGTGAGCGCCCCTGTGGTCGGTACCTTCCAGGATCCCCGCCACCGAGCCATACGCTTCAGGCCGCCGACGAGCAGCCGGGCAACCTCCTCGTAGCCCTCATCGGCCCACAGGCACATCGCCAGGGTGAAGTACACCACCACCCGCGCGGGCAGCAGCCGGTGACGCTGCTCGACTCGACCTGTCTCCGCAAGCACCTCGTCGACCAGCGCTGGCGGGAACAGCGAGGTCAACACCCCAATAGCGATCCGATCCGTAAGGCGCCCATCGTCGGAACCCTTGACTTGACCGACCCTTGGCATGGGGTCAACTATAGCAGACTAGGACCATAACTAAGTGGTGTTGAGGCTAGGCCCCCTGCCCGAGCCAGCGAACCTTGACTCCCGCCTCCTCGGCCACGCGGAACTCAGGGTCACCGGTAAGCACCGGGCAATCGAGCACCGATGCGGCGGCAGCGGCGAAGGCGTCCGCGTAGCTCATCCCGCCTCGCGCCTTGATAGCCGCCGCCCGGCGCACGAGAGTGTCATCGATGTCGATCCAGCGAACCGGCACCCCGCCGGGCCGGCTCTCCGCGCGAAAATTCGCCCAGACTTCGTCGGCGGCTCCGGCATCGGCTGTGCGTTCGAGGATGTACGTGACCTCTCCAAGGTTGACCAGGGTCATCCACGGCTCCCCGGTTCGCAGGATCTCCTCGACCTCCGCCCACCCAGCTTCCTCTCCGAGGAAGGCGAGGACTGCGTGAGCGTCGAGGACGACGCGATCAGCCATCCTCGTGCTTGCGATCCCGGGCGCGCTCCTCCAGCAGCGTTGCGGTCAGCGCGCCCCCCTGGAAGCGCCCGCGCAGCTGCTCGACCGAGAGCAGCGGCTTGGGGACCAGAGA